>JANQHZ010000321.1 GCA_028282445.1 Candidatus Binatia bacterium
ATCGCCAACAACAACGAAACCCAACCACCAACCCAGCGCATCACCATAGGGCCCTCTGTTCTGTTGCGAAACGACCCGTCAGTCGAGCCAACTCGACCAAGTGGGACTGGTATCATCGCCCTCTCCATCCGTCAATTGAACTGTGTGGATGCCGCCGACGTCGGACAGGAACAAGTTACGCCGCCGATCGCGCCCGACGCCGCTGTAGACGAGGTATCGTCCGTCCGGGGCCCAGCTCGGGTCCTCGTTGTTGCCGTTGGTGGTAACCTGGATCGTCCCGCTGCCGTCCGTGTTGACCACGAACACCTGAAAGCTCCCGCCGACCCGTGAGACGTAGGCGATCCGATCTCCTGTCGGGGACCAGCTCGGCGATGTGTTGTAGCCGCCTTTCCTGGTCAGACGGCGAACGCCGCTGCCGTCGCGGTTCATGGTATAAATCTGCGGCCCACCCGCGCGGTTCGAGCAAAAGGCGATCTTGCTTCCGTCGGGAGACCAGGTCGGCGACACATCGATCGCCCAATGGTCGGTGAGGCGCGCTCGGACGGTGCCATCGGCATTCAGCAGCCCGATTTCGGAGTTGCCATCGTACTCGAGCGTCGTCACCAGCGAGTCCCCTGCGGGCGACCATCCACCACCCAGGTTGACGCCCTCGAGCGAGGTCAGAGGCTTCCATGCGCCGCCCGGGTAGGTAACCGTGAATAGGTCCGGACCGCCGCCACGATACGACGTCAACAACAGAGAGTCGCCGCCCGGACTCCAGCGCGGCGACAGATTGAGCGTCGTCGAACGTGTCAGCCGGCGGATGTCCCCGCCGTTGGCGCTCGCTACGTAGACGTCCTTGAAGCGGCCACCGCGCGTCGACAAAAACGCGATCTTGGAATCGAAGGGCCCGCGTGAGCCGGTCAGTTGCTCGATGATCTCGTCTGCAAAGCGGTCCGCCACTCGATCGATGTCTTCGACCTGGCCCTTGTATCGCCTTCCCGCGACTTGGCTACGGCGACCAACGTCGAACAGCCGCGCCTCCACGACGATGCCGTCGTCGGTCTTGGTGAGCATTCCCTTCACCAACGCGTGGGCGCCCAGCACGGACCAATTCTCGAAACGAATGGACTCGGCGTCGACCCCAGAGGATTGCGCCGGAGAGATATACGTCTCGCGTGGTACGACTCGAAACAGACCCGAAAGCTCGAGGTCGCGTTGAGCTCGGTCGGCAAAGCGATTGCCGAGCGCTACGTCGATCGCACTCGACGTGCGCAACGGGGAGATCGCAATCGGGTAGCGCGTCGCGCCCGGACCGACGATCGTCGAGCGGACTTGCGCCACCGAAGCGGCCGGCACTCCGACCAGGAGCGTGAGCGCCACTGCGAGCAACGGGCGAATCGGGCACGAGCAAGCGCCCGCTCTCCTCCCCTTCCACATCTTCAACCCCTTCGGCCCAACCACCACTCCCATCATCCGGTCCTTCGACGCGCAATCAACCGATTTGTTCATCCGGCCTCGCGACCGGCAGGGCGGGCCGGCTCGCTGCGCTCGTAGCCATACGCGAACAGGATGTCAGCGCCGCAGGTCTTTGGCCCGGAAGGTCATCTCGATATCGGCGAACTCACGACGGTAGTTCTCCGGCACGACGCCGAGTGGGCTCGCCGCCTCGACCGCCCGCTCGACCGAAGCGTCGTAGGCCTTGTCGCCGCTCGGTCGGGTCGTCCGTACATTCTCCACCCGCCCGTCGGGAGCAATGCCAAAACGAACCACCGCTTCGAGGCTATCGTCGACTCCGGCCCAAACCCAGGCGTCGCGGATTCGGACCTCCATGCGCCGCTTGTACAGCACGTACTCCGCTCCGATCACCGTCCCACCGCCGGGCCCGCTACCGGGCCCGGCGGAAAGGGGACCACCGCTGCCGCCACCGATCCCATCCGCCTTCCGCCGCACCGCCGCTGCGATGCGCTCGTCGACCGATCCCGGAGAGGACTGCTGCGCACGGCGCCGAATGGCTTCGGCGATCCGCCGATCTCGCTCGGCGACCGGGTCCGGCGTGGGCGGGCGAGCCGCAGGCTTGGGCTTCGCCGCTGCTTTCTTGGTCGGTACCGCGGTCGCCGCCACGGTGTCGGCCGGTTGCGGTCGCGCAACCTCGACCGGCTCATCGGCCGATTCCGCGACTTCCGGCTCGGCCTCCTCGACCGACTCCTCGATCTCCGGCTCGGGCTCCTCGACGACTTCCTCGATCTCCGGCTCGGGCTCCTCGACGACTTCCTCGATCTCCTCGGCATCGGCAGCGCCGTCCGCCGACGGTGCGGCTTCCGGAACCGTCTCGCCGGCCGGGCCGAGCGGCCCGTCGTCGCCGCCGACGACGCCAGGCGCAACCAGCTCGACGGTGTAGGATTCGAGCGGTGGTGCGGCAGCTTGGAGGTAGCGATTCGGCCCGGCGAGGAAGAGGAAGACCAGCAGCGCGTGCGCGGCGAGCGAGAGAAAAAACGTCCACAGCAGCTCGCCGTCGATACGGCGCGGCTTCGACCGATTCATCGCTCCTCGGCGGGCTTGGTGACCATCCCCAGTCGGCGCACCCCGGCCTCGCGCATGGCGCCCATGACGGTGACGACGACCCCGTAGCGCACATCGCGGTCGGCGCGCATGAAAACCTGCCGGTCGGGCCGCTCGCGTACGATCGCGCTCAGCTTGTCCCGCAAATCGGGCGCCGACATCTTGGTGTCGTTGAGAAACACGTCGCCGCTTTCCGTTACGCTGACGACCAGCTGCTCCTCGCCGCCGGTCAGGGGGGCGGCGCCGACCGCCGGCAAATCGACCGATACGCCCTGGTGCAGGATGGGGGCGGTGACCATGAAGATCACCAGCAGCACCAGCATCACGTCGACCAGCGGCGTCACGTTGATCTGCGATAGCGATTCGTTGCTGCGTCCGTCGAAAGCCATCGCTACTTCAGAAAGTGGCGCTCCGCGATGTTGAGGAATTCGAACGCGAAGTTTTCCATCTCCGCGGCCAGCACGCGGATCTGTCGCATGAAGGAATTGTAGGCGACCACCGCCGGGATGGCGGCGAACAAACCCGTAGCAGTCGCGATCAGCGCTTCCGCGATCCCCGGCGCCACCGCCTGGATGCTGGAGGTCTGGGTCATACTGAGGCCGAGAAACGCGTTCATGATGCCCCACACAGTCCCGAAGAGACCTATGAACGGCGTCGCGCTGGCCGTCGTCGCCAAGAACGTGAGGGCCTGCTCGAGGGCGGTGAGCTCCTGGGTCACGGCGCGGCGCATCGCGCGCTCGACGTTGGCGACGCCGCCCAGGTCGGTGGTGAGGACATCCTCGTCCGCCTGCGCCTGGCGAGCCCGCGTCAGACGAACCAACTCCTGATAGCCGGCGCGGAACACCTGCGCCACCGGGCTCGCCTTGAGATCTTGAGCGCGGTCGTTGACCGAGGTGAGATTCTTGGTTTCCCAGAAATACTCGAGAAACTTCTCACTTGCGCGCCGCGCCGCGCGCACCCGTCGCGCCTTGTAGAGAATGACGGCCCAACTGGCGACCGAGAAAAAGACCAGAAGGTAGAGGACCCCCTGCACCACCGGCCCCGAGCTGAGCACCAATCTCAACAGGCTCTCGTCGCCCATCATCCGTCCCTCATCGGCTTTCCACACCCGCAACCGCGGTCGCTATACCATGGGCACAAAGGCGCTCCAACCGACAGAGCCGGCGCGCCGATGGGGCCGGTTGACACCCCACATCGAACATGGGAGGGGGTTTTCATTGTGCCCGGCGGACTTCACCGCCGACATCACAAGGACAAACGGAGTTTCTCCACGCCTTTCCCGAGGTGTCAGGCTCCAACGGCGTACGAGAGGATAACGCATGGCTATCAAGGTTGGAATCAACGGTTTCGGTCGCATCGGACGCAACGTTCTGCGCGCTGCCCTGGCCAAGAAGGCGGACTTCGACTTTGTCGGGGTGAACGACCTCACGGACGCCAAGACGCTCGCCTACCTCCTCAAGTACGACTCGGTGCACGGCACCCTGGACGCCGAGGTCGAAGCAGACGGCGACTCCATCATCGTCGGCGGAGACCGGATCAAGGTCTTCTCCGAGCGCGACCCCGGCAAGCTGCCCTGGAGTGAGGCCGGCGCCGAAGTCGTCCTCGAGTGCACCGGGCTCTTCACCGCAGGCCCCAAGGCGCGCGCCCACATCGAAGCCGGCGCCAAGAAGGTCATCATTTCGGCCCCGGGCAAAGAGGTCGACATGACGATTTGCTACGGCGTCAACCACGATCAGTACGACGCCGGCAAACATCACGTCCTGTCGAACGCATCCTGCACGACCAACTGCCTCGCTCCGGTCGCCAAGGTACTCGACGAGGGCTTCGGGATCGTCCGCGGCCTGATGACCACGGTGCACGCCTACACCAACGACCAGCAGATCCTCGACCTGCCCCACAAGGACCTGCGACGGGCGCGCGCCGCCGCCGTCTCGATGATCCCGACCACCACCGGCGCGGCTCGCGCCGTCGGCGAAGTGCTCCCCAACCTCAAAGGAAAGCTCGACGGAATGGCCGTCCGCGTGCCGACTTCGAACGTCTCGGTCGTCGACCTCGTCGCGGAGATGAAGAAGGACGTCACCGAGGAGCAGATCAACGACGCGCTGCGCAGCGCCGCCAACGGCCCGCTCAACGGGGTTCTCGCCACCACCGACGAGCCGCTGGTGTCGATCGACTTCAACGACAGCCCGTACTCGTCGACCGCCGACTTGAGCCTCACCAAGGTGATGGACGGCAACTTCATCAAAGTGCTGTCCTGGTACGACAACGAGTGGGGCTTCTCGAATCGCATGGTCGACGTCGCCAAGCTGATCGCGGGCTGATCCGAAAGGACATCGACGCGTGCCGATAAAGCGGATCGACGAGCTCGATCTCAAAGGAAAGCGAGTCTTCATCCGAGTCGACTTCAACGTCCCGCTGAAGGACGGATCGGTCACCGACACGACCCGGATCGACGCCGCCATCCCAACTATCCAACACGCCCGAGACGCCGGGGCGAGGGTCATCCTCGCCTCGCATCTCGGTCGGCCCAAAGGCAAGGAAGTTGCCGACCTGAGTCTCGCTCCGGTCGCGAACGAGCTTTCCTCCAAGCTCGGGTGCGAGGTCAAGCTGGCGCCGAACTGCGTCGGCGACGAGGTCTCCGACCTTACCGGCGCTTTGCAGCCCGGCGAGGTGGCCCTATTGGAAAACCTTCGCTTCCACGCCGCCGAGGAAAAGAACGACCCCGATTTCGCGTCGCAGCTCGCAGCCCTCGCCGACGTCTACGTCAACGACGCCTTCGGCACCGCGCACCGGGCGCACGCCTCGACCGCCGGCATGGCGGCCCTGGTCGGCGAGCGCGCCGCCGGATTCCTGCTCCGTAAGGAATGCGACTACCTCGGCCGCGTCATGTCCGACCCGGAGCGCCCACTGGTCGCCATCCTCGGAGGTGCCAAGGTCTCCGACAAGATCGTCGTCATCAAGAGCCTGCTCGAACGAGTCGACACCCTGCTGATCGGTGGCGCCATGGCCTACACCTTCCTGCGAGCAGAAGGGACCGGCGTCGGCAACTCGCTGGTCGAAGAGGAGCACATCGAGCTCGCCGGCGAGCTACGAGACGAGGCAGCCCGGCGCGGGGTTGCGTTGCTGCTGCCGAGCGATCATCAGATCGCACCGGCGCCGGACGCGGCACAGCAAGCCCAAACCGTCAGCGGTGCGATTCCGGACGGTCAGATGGGACTCGATATCGGACCCGAGACCAGCGAACGCTACGATGAGGCGGTGAAGCGCGCGCGAACGGTCATCTGGAACGGGCCGCTCGGAATGTTCGAGGTGCCGCCATTCGACGCAGGCTCGATGGCGATGGCCAACGCCCTCGCCGACAGTCCCGCGACCACCATCGTCGGCGGCGGCGACTCGGTCGCCGCGGTCGTGCGTTCCGGCAGGGGCGCGGACATCACTCACATCTCGACCGGCGGTGGGGCGTCTCTCGAGTTTCTCGAAGGTAAGACGCTGCCGGGTCTGGCAGCGCTCGAATAAGAGGGAGGTTGGCATGGCGAGAGTTCCGATCTTGGCCGGAAACTGGAAGATGAACTGCACCTTGCCGGAATCCGAAGCGCTCGCAGGCGAGCTTTACAAGGAGATCGGCCAGCTCGACGACCGCGAGGTCATCATCGCGCCGACTACCCCGGCGTTGACCGCGGTCGCTCGCCAGATCGACGGGTCGGGCTACAAGCTCTCCGCCCAGGATCTCCATTGGGAGGATTCGGGCGCCTTCACCGGAGAGGTGTCGGGACCGATGCTGGTCGCGGCCGGCTGCAGCCACGTGATCATCGGACACTCCGAACGGCGTCAGTACTTCGGCGAGACCGACGGGCGAGTCGCCCTCAAGGTTAAAGCCGCCCTGCGCCACAAGCTGACTCCGATCGTGTGCGTCGGCGAAACGCTGGAAGAGCGGGAATCGGGCGAGACCCTGGCCGTCATCGAGCGTCAGGTGCGCGGGGGCCTCGATGGCCTCGACGCGAACTCGATCGCCGGGCTGGTGCTCGCCTACGAGCCGGTCTGGGCAATCGGGACCGGTAAGGTCGCAACGCCGCAGCAGGCCCAGGAAGTGCATGCTTCGATCCGCTCGCTGGTCGCCGAGCTCGCCAATGCCGAAGTTGCCGCCGGCTGCCGCATTCTCTACGGCGGCAGCGTCAAACCCGAGAATGTCGACATTTTGATGTCCCAGGAAGACATCGACGGGGCCCTGGTCGGCGGTGCCAGCCTCAAAGCCGCCGATTTCGCCCGTATCGTGCGTTTCCAGAGTTGATTCCCGCGGCTAGAACCGGAATATAGGCTCTTTGCCGTCGCGGAGCACATCCAATGTTCGAAGCAGTCACTACCGTCATTCACGTCCTCGCCTGTCTGTTCCTGATCGTCATCGTCCTGCTGCAGACCGGTAAGGGCGCTGAGATGGGCGCCGTTTTCGGTGGATCCAGCTCGACCGTCTTCGGCAGCTCGGGCGCGGGCAACTTCCTCACCCGAGTCACCACCGGCGTCGCCGTGCTGTTCATGTGCACGTCGCTCGGTCTGACCTACTTCTCAGCACGACAGGGCACGGCGACCATCTTCGACGACGCCCCGGCCGCCTCGGCGCCCGCGCAACCGGCCGCTCCGGCCGAAGCACCCGCCCCGGAAGCGCCCGCCGCCCCGGCCCCGGATCCAGCCCCTCCCCTCCCCGAAAACTAAACCAACCACGCGAGGATGGCGGAATTGGCAGACGCGCTAGGTTGAGGGCCTAGTGGGAGTTAAATCCCGTGGGGGTTCAAGTCCCCCTCCTCGCATACATTTGGTGAGTTGCCCCCGTTGCGCGCTGCGCGCTCCGTTGGGATCGTCAGCGCATGCTAGGCACGCGCTGGCTCCGAATCCCGAGCAAAAAGTGCGAACGGCCCTCAACGAGGCGCCTCGGGTCCGCCCGCGGCGCCGAGCTCATCGGAGCGCTCCAGTTGGAGCGCGCACGGGAGCGTTTCTCCAACGCCGGCCTAGTGGGAGTTAAATCCCGTGGGGGTTCAAGTCCCCCTCCTCGCATTACATTTGGCGAGTTGCCCCCGTTGCGCGCTACGCGCTCCGCTGGGCTCGTCAGCGCATGCTAGGCACGCGCTGCCTCCTTTCCTGAGCAGCGTACGAACGGCCCTCAAGGGAGGCGCCTCGGGTCCGCCCGCGGCGCCGAGCTCATCGGAGCGCTCCATTTGGAGCGCGCACGGGAGCGTTTCTCCAACGCCGGCCTAGTGGGAGTTAAATCCCGTGGGGGTTGAAGTCCCCCCCTCGCATTACTTTGGTGATACACCCCCGTGCGCGCTGCGCGCTCCGTTGGGCTCGTCAGCGACGGCGCGAGCAACCGAGCCTAGCGTTCGGACGACTCGGCTTCGATTCTCCGAAGGACTTCGCTGTACAGCTCGACTCCTATTCGGAAGCCGTGACGTTGCACGAGCCGGTCCAAGAGACGTCGTGCCTCTTCCGCGGAAAGGACTTGGGCCCGTACTTCCCGCAGCATGACACCGAGTGTGCCGAGCGGTCGAATCCCCTCGTCCTCCGCCAATTGCCGGGTGATGCGCTCGTCGCATAACAGAATCTCGGCACCCTCGCGTATAGCTAGCGTGAGCGCTGCGTTGTCGGCCCGGCTCATCCCCGCTGCGAACAGGCGCGGGCGTCGGACTTCACGCAACTGGCATTGGTCCAGGAATCTATCGATCTCACGAATCTCAGCCGGGTCGGCACCGGGCGCGAGGACCTCGTCGCACACTTGCTTTGGGACGCGCACATCGCGACTCAGGACGCGAAAGATTGCGCCGAGCCGCCGGATCTTCGCCAGGAAGATCAGCGGGCTGGCATCGGCGACGACGATCATTCCGGGAGATCGCTTGCGAGGTCCTCGACCCCGTAGCTCAGCTCCAGATCCGCACGTCGCATCCTGACCATCATGTCACGCAGGCTGAGTCCGGCGATCTCAGCGGCACGTGACAAGGTCACCTCCCCTCCTCGGTACGCCTCACAAGCACGATCGAAGAGTAGGTCGGAAGCGCCACGCCGCAAGGCGCGTTTCAGAAAGGTCGGCCGCTCGATTCCCATCTCCCTTGCTTGCTCTTCGAGTTGCCTCGCTTCCACGGTCGATATTCGCAGGGAGACCGTCGTGCTCTTCATGTTTACACCTGACTTATTTGTAAACCAACCTCCTCCCAACTTCTGCGCAAGTCAAGCTCGTCCCCCCGAGGTTCGCGGCCAACCTACGTCCAGCAAGGGACAGCCACGCCGCTTCTGGCCCACCTCGGAGGCCTCCCCCTTTTTTCACTCGCCGCGGGGGAGGTCAGCACCTGGGCGGCGAACTATCTGACTGGTGGTTTGAAAAGGAGAACCCCCACCATGTTTCGCACCCTTTTGCGCGGCGGATTTTGCGGACACCTGAGGCTTCAGGTGGTGTCCTCGCTACTGGTGGTCGCCTGTGGCGCTGCCTCGGCCGATTGGATTCCAGCGTCACCGGACCGCGCGGTGAGCGATGACGACACCGTACTCATCAAGAACGTTCGGATCTTCGACGGTCAATCGGAGAAGTTGACCAGCGGCCGCGACTTGATCGTCCGTGGCAACCGGATCGATGGATTGGTGGAT
>JANQHZ010000323.1 GCA_028282445.1 Candidatus Binatia bacterium
GCCTCGCTTCACCTGCGCGAGGTTCTTTACGCTCTCACCCGCGTGGATGGTTCGGATCGTGCCGTCCGGATCGCGCAACTTAACCCGACGGCTCTCGTAGTTGACTTCTTCAACGGTCGCGATGGTCGCGCCGATCTCTACGACCACCGTGGCTGGTATCTCGTCTTGCGCTACACCAGTTCCGATCGCGAGGGATGCGACTAGTAGAGTGAGTGAGAGAGTGAAACTTGCAATCGTGGGCTTCATCCTGTCTCCGTGATTGAGGCCGACGTCAGCCGGCGGTCTGGATAGTGTTAGCAAGCGGTCTTTGCAGCCTGGCGATGAGAATACCTTGCGATTTCTCGGGGCGCTATGCCAGTCAGCCTCTTATCCAGGCGCAATCGAGCTCAGAAGGGCGAATCTACCACGCGGTATACCACCTGGTCGTTCTGATGCACGGGTTGATACCAGGTCGAGCCGCACTGTTGGCCCTCGCCGCGGGCGCCGCGATGGTTCGGATACTCTCTCCGCTGAGAACCGCCTCGCGTGGATCAGCACCCATCCAACGCTGCACGTACGGCAGAAACGAGCTCGTTTACCGTGACCTCGCCGTCTTCGTCGGTATCAAAGGCCGTACAGCTCGCGTCGCTTTCGCCGAGCGCGATGCGGACGCCCCGAATGAGCTCCGCCACGGATACCTCGCCGTCGCCGTCGCAATCCCCGGCGCAGGACAGGGATGTGCACGACATCGAGAAAAGGTACGGATACACATCGTCGGGCCGCGTGACGAAATTATTCGCGAGGACGGTGTAGGCCCCGGAGTCGAGATCGGTGCTGTAGGTGAAGCGGCCCGATCCCAAGTCGTCGCCCTCGCTATCACGCAGGATGACGACGGGGTCGAAATCTTCCGCCAGGAGATCGAACCTGACCTGCGTCGGGCGATCGATCACGATGTCGAAAGGGTCGATCCAGGTGCCGAGGACGAAGCCGGTGTCGGAAGGCTCGAGCTGGCCGGCTACGATCTGTCCGCATTCGATCTGTTCGACCTCGTCGTTGCTGCAACTCAGCGACAGCGCGTATGGGTAGCTCGCCGCCGGCAGAACTTCGAGGTTGTTTGCGAACACCTTGTACTCGCCGGCCTCGAGAGTCAGGATCTGGGGAGGCTCGCCGTCCTGGATGGTGACGTTCTCGCTGTCCGTGATCAGCACGTAGGGGGCAAACCCTTCCCCGGTCATGAGCACCGAAATCGTCGCGGCGCGGTCGAGAGCGAAGTCGAACGACTCGATCCAGGTTCCGTCGCCGAGATCGGTGTCGTTCGGATCGAGCTCGCCGTTGACCACCTGCCCGCACTCGATGGGCTCGGTAACGCCGGCCCGCGCTGCGGTCACGTTCTGCGCTGCAATCGCCGTGAGTAGGCAAACTCCGACGGCGATGGGCTTGGCGCACCACTCTGGGGATCTTTCTCTCACCGGGCCTTCCTATCACAAACCGAGTGGCAAGGCGTAGGTCTCACTGCGGCGTACGAGGAACTGAATCTAGGAAGTTCGTTCCGTCGAGCGGCCGCGCGGCTTGGGCGTGACGACCTCGAATACGACGATCTTCGGTGGCTTGACCGGGAAACGCGCGACTTCGCGAAGGCCGACGCGGTGGGGCGGGGTTCGCTGGACCCACTCGGGGGCTTCCTCGTCTTTCGAGAGCACGAGGAAGCGGACGTTGCGTTTCGTAATCTCCTCTACAAACTCATCTGCTGAATCCGGGATCGCGCGTACGTCACGGTTGCTATAGTAGGCCAGTTGCGGCGCGCTGTTGGCCACGATGCCTTCGTTCGCCAGCGATTCGCGGGACAGCCAATCGGCGACATCGCGGACGGTGGAGAAGGAACGAGTACGAGCGAGAATCATCGTGTTCGAGTGTTGAACCATCGGGATCGCAGAGATCGCGACAATCGCCGCCAGGATTACGGAGTGGAGCCGCTTGTTTCGCTGGGAAACGCGGTTGGTCAAAAGGCTGGCTGCGTGGCCGATGGCCAGAAAGATCGGCGGCAAGGCCAGGATCAAGTAACGGTCGTGAAGCTTCACCCAGACCGCGAACGGCACGATTACCACCACGGTCCAGGTGGCGAGGAACAGATAGCCGTGTTCGAGCTCCGATCGCCGCTCGGATCGAACCACCCAGGAAGCGAGGCCGACGATCAGCAGGCCGGTCGGCAGAATCCCAAGCGTGTCGAAGATCCACATCAGGTGTTCGAGGAAGCGCTCCCCGCGCTCGGACCAGTACTTGCGCGGGACCATGTGCGACCAGGCGTGCCAGATCTCCGAAAGCTGATCGCTCAGAGCCCAGGCGAGAAGGGCTGTCGCTACGCCGATCGTTAGCGCGGTTTGAAGAAGTCGGCGTCTGTCCCGTGAGCTGCTGCGGAAAGTGACCCAATGTACGAAGACCAGGCCGAGTAGCGCGATATCGGGTGGTCGAATCAGGGCGGCACAGGCCAGCAGCGGGATCGATGCCCAACGCAGTCGTGGCGAAGGGGTGAAGTAGGTGTAGACACCGAGAAGGGCCACCAGCAGGTGCGGGATCTCGGTCAGAATTCTGCCGGTATAGAAGAGCGGCAGATAGCACGCGGAGAAGAGGGCGGCCCCGACCAGCGCGGCGACCGGGCCGACCGTGCGCTCGCCGATGCGCAGAGTTAGCCAAACGGTTCCGACCGAAGCCAGTACGAGACCGAGCCTGATGGCGGTTTCGCCGAGGCCCAGAGCGAAGAAACCCGCCAGGATGTAGGGGAGGCCGAGCGGGCGCCATTGCTGCACCACACCGGTGCCCCCCTCGCCGACGATCTCGCGACCGAGGAGAAGATACTCGGCCTCGTCCCACCAGACCGCTTGTTCATTGGTGACGAAGAAGACGTACGAACGGAGCACTACGGTGACCGCCATGAGCGCGGCAATTGCTGGCGCCAGGGGCGCTGCGCGACTGGTCATCGGTGCTCCAGTAGGAGGGCCTTGGCGGTCTCGAAAACGCGGCGCCGGGCGTGGGCTTCAGTGCGCGCAAGCTTGAGTCGCCTTGGTACCCGAAGTTGCATGAGCTCGGCGAGGTAGCGTTCGGCGACATCCGCAGAGTTTGTCCAAGTGAAGCGCGCGCCGACCCAGGCAGCGGCTTGCGCGCCTTTCGTCTCTAGATCGACTCGAGCCGCTCGGTACACCTGGGTCATGCGATCGGCGAGCGTCGAGGCGCCGATCTCGCAGAAGTCGACCGCGTCGACCGTCTCCTTGGCGCCGAGCGTATTGATGGCGAAGTCGCGGCCGACCGGTGCGCGGATCCGCCTCGACTCGACGAGGTAGGCGCGTTGGCTACTGCAAAAATCCAGACAGGGGCCGAAGTCAGGGACGATGCATGGAACACCGCAGGCCATTGCCTCGAGGATCGGCATGCAAAAGCCCTCTGCGCGGTAGGGAAAGACGCCGACATCGCACGCTCGGTATAGCGAGGCCAGCGCCCAGTCGGAGAGGTGTTGCCTGAGGACGAGGATCTCGGGGCCGTTGGGGTCGCGCGCCGCTTGTTCGAGCGCATCGGTAGCGCGGATCCCTCGATAGAACTGATCGTCGCCATGGGTCTTGAGAACCAAGCAGACATCGTCGCTGCTGCGGAATGCTTCTCGATAGGCGGCCAAGAGAACGTCGAAACCTTTGCGCGCGATGGGTTCTCCGACGAAGAGGAAGCGAAAGGTCTTCTTCGTGGCCAGCCGCATGGGAGTTCCGTTGCGGTGAAACACGTCGGGATCGAAACCAAGCGGCACGACCTTTACCCTGCTCGCGGGGATGCCTGACTCGACCGCTTTGCTTCGAGTCCAGTGGCTGTAAACCCAAAGTTGATCGAAGTCCCGGGTGAGCTTCTCGACCCAGCTCGCGGGGTAGGGGCCAAAGTCCCAGGTGCGCACGGCGACAGCGACGCCGTCGTCGCCGGTTTGGGTTGCGCAAAACTCGTTGAGGTAGTCGTGGTGGATGCGACACTCGACCGAGCCCAAACGATCGGTGGCGTCGGCGAGCTCCACCCGGTCGAAACGTCTTCGGCTCAGCTCTTCGGCCCAGCGCACGTTGATGCGGGCGTGCGCGGTGCGTTGTTTGTGTGGCCCTCGAAGCTCGATGCGTGGGACCAGAGCAGCGGGCCTGCTACGTCGCTCGGCGCTGCGAGTGAGCAGTGAGTTCAGCTTCGCCACGGACGCGTCGCCGAGGAATGGGGCCACTTGATGGCGAGCTCGTTTTTCGAACTCCATCAGCCGTTGGCGCGACTCGAGGAGGTGCCTCAGGGCGCGGGTCCACGCCTCGACCGAACGGAACCGCTTCACCGCGCCGCCCTTGGTTCCCGCGATTTCGGTCAGGCCGCCGGTCGCGCTGACCAGCGTCGGGATCCCGCTCGCCATCGCCTCTACCGCAACCCGGCCAAATGGTTCCGCCCATTGCGAAGGTACGAGCATGACCTTGGTACGTGCCAGGTAGCCGCGTGGCGGTCCGAAAGGCAGGTGCTCGATGTTGCGAGCGGCCACGAAGCGTTGACGATACGCGTGGTGGATTGGGCCGACCAGGAGGAAGATTTCGTGCGGGAAGGCTGCCGCCATCGCCAGGAAGATCTCCGCGCCTTTATGCGGATAGCCGCAGATCCCTGTGATTCTTGTGGCCGACTTCGGCCTGCGGTCGGTCGCGTAGCTGTCGGGCCAAAAGCTCGGATAAACCACGGTGGCGTCCGATTTCGCGCTGCGCTGCCATCGCTTCCGCAGAAACTCGGAGTTGACGAGCACGGCGTCGGCTTGCTCGAGTACGAACCGTCGCTCGTCGCGGTTCGGGTAGGCGCGTTGTTCGTCGAGTAGCCACCGGCGGCGCTCGGCGGGTGATGGTGGGCAGTACTCGAAGCTGTTCTGGTAGGCGACGGTCGCGAGGCC
>JANQHZ010000338.1 GCA_028282445.1 Candidatus Binatia bacterium
CGCCGCCCTTCTGGTTGGCGATGCAAACAACCCTACCCAATCGAACCGCCCCTCTACGCCTGTGCCGATTCCTAGCACATCGTCGCAGCCGGAAACAAATCTTTTGGGCTATTTTTTTGGAAAAGGTAACCGGAGCCGTCGAACGAGTCGTCGTCGCCCGGGAAAAGTGGTGGGTATGGCCTCAGTGGACAACGAGCGAGCCGTGGGAGCGCGATTGTTTCACGGGAAACCTTACGGTGAAACAAGAATCGGCAGTTCAGGGTGTACATCGGAGCGAATATGGGCAATGTTTCACGGGAAACCTTACGGTGAAACAAGATCTGGGCTCGGATCCGAGTCCTGATCGGTGGGAGGTGGGAGCGGTGGGTATAGAGCTATCCGACTTTGAGATTGGCTATCTGGTTGGGGTGCTGGTTGGGGAGGGCCATTTCGGTGGAGACGGCAAACAGCCGCAGGTGACCCTCCGCATGCACACCGACCACGAGAATCTCTTCAGGTGGCTCGAGCTGCGACTACCGGGGGGCCGGCTGTACGGCCCCTACGATCACAGCGGACGGCGCTACTTCCAGTGGATGGCCCGGGGGGACTTCCTACGGGACGACCTGATCCCCTTGCTCAACTCGTTTCTGACCCCGGAGCTCGATGGAAAGGCGTACAGTCGATTCCTGGCGATGAAGGAACGCTATGGGCTGGCCTGAGGCACGGCTGCTTCCTACCGCCCGACGAACCGAAGGATGACTCGTTCCTCGCCGTGCGGCAGTGTGTACTCATGGAGGTCCTCGAGGCTGAAACCGCTCCCCTCTGGATCCGCCGTGCCGAGCTCCTGCGCGTAGGTAGAAGCCTTCATCGCGAGCAGGGTTCCGCCCTCGCGAAGGATCGGTCTAGCCATCTGCAGGAGTCGGTCGGCCGGGGCAAGCGCGCGCGCAATCGCGAAGTCGTAATCGCTATCCCCCAACGATTCGATTCGCCGATTCACTGGACGGGTGTTGCTCAGTCCCTGGGTGGCCTGGGCGAGAAACGAAATCTTCTTGGCGCGTGACTCGATCAGGTCGACTTGCAATCGCGGCCGAACGATGGCGATCGGGACTCCCGGCAGTCCGGCTCCACTGCCGAGGTCTGCGAGTCGCCCCTCGCACGGGCATTGGGAGGCGGCGTATAGGCTGTCCGCCAGGTGCTTGGTGGCGAGTACAGGCATGTCGGAAGCGCTCACCAGGGCTATACGCCTGGACCAAAACTCCATTAATTCTAGATAGTTGGAGATCTGATCCGCCTGATGATCGGAGATCTCCAGGCCCACGTCGGCCGCCCAGCGGCGCAGCGCCGCGAGCTCCCCCGCGTCTGTCACGAGGCGGCGCGCTTGAGGTGGACGGCCAGCAACGAGATCGCGGCCGGAGTGACTCCGGAGATCCGTGCGGCCTGGCCGAGAGAGGTCGGACGAATACTCGCCAACTTCTCCCCGACCTCTCGCGACAGGCCCGGAATGGCGGTGTAGTCCAGCGCGGCCGGGATGGATGCCGCTTCCATTTTCTCGATCCGGTCGATCGCGCTCTGTTGGCGCTGGATGTAGCCGTCGTACTTGGTGTCGATTTCGACTTGGGCAGCCAGATCCGGTCGGATCGCTTCGGCGTCGATGCCGCCGACCTTGCAAACGTCCGCAACCAGGAGCTCGGGCCGTCTCAGAAGCTCGAGCAGGCTGAGCGGTTGCTTGAGGGGTGCCGACTCGAGCTCGTGCAACGCGCGATTGGTTGCCGCGTTGGGTCGAACGGTATGACTGGCGAGTAGGGTCTTGGCTTGCTCGATCTCGAGCCGCTTCTTCTCGGTGCGCTCGTGGTCGCGTTGCGAGACCGCTCCGATCTCGTAACCGACCGCTCGCAGCCGGAGGTCGGCGTTGTCCTCGCGCAGAAGGAGTCGGTGCTCCGCGCGCGAGGTGAACATGCGGTAGGGCTCGCCGCCAACGCCCTTGGTGATGAGATCGTCCACCATGACGCCGATGTAGGCCTGATCTCGTCGCAGCGTAAACGGCTCGGTGCCTCGTTGAGCAAGCGCCGCATTGATCCCTGCTAATAATCCCTGAGCACCAGCCTCTTCGTATCCAGTAGTCCCATTAATCTGCCCCGCAAGGTACAATCCCGATACGAGTTTCGATTCGAGTGTGGCGCACAGTTGCGTTGGGTCCGAATAATCGTACTCGATCGCGTAGCCGGGCCGCATGATCACCGCGTCCTCGAGCCCCGGTACGGTTCGCACCATCTCGACCTGCACATCGAGCGGAAGACTGGTCGAGAGGCCGTTGGGGTAGACTTCCACCGTGTCTCGGCCCTCGGGTTCGAGGAAAATCTGATGTCTTTCGCGGTCCGGGAAACGCACGACCTTGTCCTCGATCGCCGGGCAGTAGCGCGGCCCGCGGCTGTCGATCGTCCCATTGTACATCGGCGATCGCTCGAGCGATCTTTGGATCACAGCGTGAGTAGACGTATTTGTATAGGTAATATGACAGGGAATTTGCTCTTGATCGATTCGATTCGTGGCGTAGGAAAACGGCACCGGGCGTGAATCCCCGGCTTGCAGCTCGAGTCGGCTGTAGTCGATGGTGCGCGTGTCGAGGCGTGGACAGGTGCCCGTCTTCAGTCGGCCGATGCGGTGGCCGTGGGCTGCGAGCGAGTCGCTAATGCCAACGGCGGCGAAATCGCCGGCCCGACCGGCGGACTGGTTGCGCTCACCGACGTGGATCAATCCGTTCAGGAAGGTGCCGGTGGTAAGGATCACCGACCGGGCCGCGATCCGTTCGCCCATCTCGGTTTCGAT
>JANQHZ010000358.1 GCA_028282445.1 Candidatus Binatia bacterium
GCGTGGACCGCCGCGATCGCGCCGAACGCCCCCATCAACACGAGAGCAGTCAGCAACGCGGCACCACGCTGATCGCGTAAGGACTTCATCGAAAAATCGATCAGAGTAAATTGCGCGGTCGAATCGAAGTGGTGCCGTCGACTCGAATAAAGCCCCCGCCTTGCGGCTTGACCGTCGTCGAACGGGCGACGACACGCAGCTCGACCTCGCGCAGGCTGCGCCACTCGGCCGAGGTCGCCGGCTCGTCGACCGCCGTGCAAGGCGGGCATGCGCCGAGTCGATAGCGCAGGTCGAATTCCTCGACGCCCGCCACCAGCGGTTGCGGCTCGTCGCCGTCGATCGCCACGGTCAGCACCGGGATGCCTCCGAGCGTCTGGATTGCATAGGAGCGCTCCTCGATTCCGTACACGCCCCCACCGACGACGTAGTCTGCTCCGAGAACGCCTTCGATCTGCAGCCAATCGGAACCCACCGAAGCAATTCGAAACGGATCACCCCGGCCGCCGATTCTGGTCACGTAGATCCACTGGCCCTCTTCGAATCCGGTCGTGTCCTGCACCCTCAGCAGACTCTCGTCATCTTCGGCGTCCTGGGTGAGAACCGTCGTCAAGCAGGTCAGGTCGGTGCGATCGACCACCCCGATGCGCAGCAAAATCTCGTCCGTAACACCGCCGTCGCTGGCTTCGAGGGCGATGAATTCTCCGTTGTTCGGCAGACACGCCCCCGCCTGGCGCAGCTCCTGGGTCAAGAAGGCATGGGTCGCGTGCAACGCCTGCTGGGTTTCGGCGACGAGATCCATCTCGCGGCGCGTCTGCACCGTGAATCCGAAGTCGCGCACGAAGAGAGCCATCGCCATCCCGGTCAGCGCCAGGGCGACCAGCATTTCGATGAGCGAAAACCCTCGTTGGCCCGATGTCGAGCCGGTGCTCGCCGAGCGCGGTTCCTCACTCCTAGTTGCGAGTGATCTTCGAATAGACCGTACTGATGACATAGCTTCTCGGGCGTCCCTTCCAGAGCCAGTTGGCGCTGACGTCCACCGCCTTCATTCCCTCCTCCGGCGTGTTCTGCTGAACATTCCAGAAGATCGAGAACCTCCCATCAGCGCTCGTCTTGCTTCCGCTCGCAAGCTCTTCGTAACGCAGCGCGCGCAGCCCCTCCATCGTCTCCTGGGCCTCGGCGATCGCATCGATGTGCATCGCGTTCTCACCAACGAAATTGGCCGCCGATTGCATCGTCAGCGCGGTCGCGGTGGCAGCCATTCCGAGCACCACCAGTCCGATCAAGACCTCGACCAGCGTGAAGCCGCGGATCCCGCACCTGTCCCGCGTCTGTATCACGGCACCACCATTGCGATCGGCTCGCCGTGAACCTGCCCGCTCGGCCAGACTTCGACCGTGCGCGTTCGCGCCGCGGCGTCGGTCAACGTGATCCGAATGACCTCCGCCTCGGCCCCGAGAGGGTCGACCGCAACCCCGCGCGTATCGAACTCGATCGGCGTAGTCGCGCCGGAGATCTTGGCAACTTCAATCGTGACCCCCGGTGGTAGCTCGACCGTCTGCGCGGACACCCCACTGTCCGGCACCCAAAGGCCATCGCCGTCGCTGTCCTCCAACCGGCGCACCTCATAGGAGTCCGTCATTCCGGTCAGGCGGTAGTGCGCTCCCTGGATGGTCGATCGCAACCGCAGCTGACGCACCGTGTTGGTGAGCTCCTGGTGGGCCGACTCGAGATCGACGAACCGGCGGCTCAACCCGAGCACCGCAATCGACATCAGAATCGCGACCACGCCGACGGTAGCCACCATCTCGGGCAACCCCGATCCCCTGTTTCCCAAGCGAACTCTCACTTTGCTACTTGCCGGACGACGCCGGCTCTCCCCCCGGGCTCGCGTTGGACCAGAGACCGTACGGACCCATCATCTCGCGAGCGGGAATCTATACCAAAGCACTTGTGCAAGTTTGTTTCCATACCAAACTCGCCGGCGAGTGAAAGCCCGGAGCCCTAATGAAATCAACCACTTGCTGCATGACCCACCGCATGACTGACGGCTCGACCCAAGGCATCCAAACAATGTTGTAAAAGCGCGAGCAAGCCTCCTCGGCAGCAATGCTAGCGAGGGCGGCAGAGCAATGTCTCGAACGCCGGGGAGCCGGATGCGAGTCGGAGCGTCCGGCGCTCGCAATTCGCGTAGGTGGCGACAACGGCCTCTTCCACCATCGGGCGTCCATGCCACTCGGAGTCCACGACGAACCCGACCCCCTTGGCGCCGCCGCCGAGGTCGTCCTGGTCGTCCGGCAACGAGGTGCGACTCTCTCCCATGTAAGCGCCGTCGACCGTCGGCACCAAGAAACGCGGCGTGTCGTAGTGGAGAGAGAAGCGGCCGTAGACGAACAGCCGGTAGTCGTCGTTCCATCGTTCGACGAAGCGAGACAGGATGGTCGGCTGGCGCGGGGGCTGTAATCGGTTTTCGTGCAGATCGAAGTAGTCCCGGAAGTTGGCGGCGGAGCCGGCGAGCAGGAGAAGCACCAATCCGCACGTCGCCCAGCGACGTCCCGGCACCCCCCAGCCGCGCTCGGCGAGGGAGGCCAGCTTGTCCAGCAGCAAGGCCGGGAAGACGAAAAGCAGGGGCAGCGCTGCGATCATGCGAGGCGAGAACATCGCATCGACGGTCAGGATCGAGCCGAGAGTGAGATTGGTCCAGAACCAGAGGACGACGATGCGATAGCGCCTGCGCCAGCCGACCGCGGTGAACGCCACCGCGCCGACGGCGAAGACCGCGCCGGTCCAAAAATCCAACAGAGGAGCCGCATGTTCGTGCTGCTCGCTGCGCTCCCCCCGCCAATTGAACGCGGCGAGCGAGCGCGCACTTTGCACCGCCAACAACCCCGGCAATCCGGTCGTCCCGGTCGTCGAAAGCGTATGATCGCAATTGCGCGGTGACAGCACGAAAACACCGCTCGGGCGCCCGGCCAGCGTCGTCGGCTGGCGGGCCGAGACCGCGTAGATCGGCGCGAAGAAGAGTCCCGCGGCGAGTAGCAAAGCCGCGCTACCGGTCGTAAACCGCGCCGCACGCGCGGGGTCGACCAAGCGCTCGATTGCCAGCAGGAGGACGAAGATCACCGCGACCACGCGACCGGCGAAGTAGACGCTGAACGACAGACCGACGGCCAGACCGGCCAGGACCCAATTTCCCCAGCGCTGCTCCTGCCGAGCTCGAACGAAAAAGTAGAGTGCCGCCATGGTGGCGAACGACGCCTGCATGTAGTCGGTGCCGATCCGACTGAAGTGGACGTGCCAGTGCGAAACCGCCGCCAGCACGCCCGTCAGCAACGCGACCCGGGTGCCGAACATCCGCCGCACCACCAGGTAGGCGAAGGCAATCGATCCCACTCCGAAGAAGACCGAAGCCATCCGCAGACCAAAGAGATCGTCGCCGAACGCGGCCATCGACAGTGCCGACAGAGCGAAGCTGGGGTACGGGATGTCGTACCAACCCAAGCCGAGCAGATTGGGCACCTCGCCGTGCAGAATCCGGCGTGCCTCGAGGCCGCAAGCGGCTTCGTCGCCGTGCACCCTGGCGGGCACCTCGGACAGCTCGGGATAGCGCCACAGCACCGCCAGGGCGAGGACCGAGAACAACGCCAGCCAATCGGAACGGGACATCGGCCGGCGCCGAGCGTACGGTCCGAACGCGTCGTACACGGCTGCCACCGTCAAGCTCCCGATTCCCGCCGCCCACGGGTAGATCGCCCACGGACTCAGGACGTCGAGATAGGCGACCGCGGTCGCAAGCAGGACGAGCACCACGACCGCGTTGACGACTCGGCTCCGCCACGCTAACACCGGCTCGGACGCGGGTGGGCTCGGTTCCTCCTGCGGCTCGTCGTCGCGCCAGACGACCGCAGCCGCAACCATCCCCGCGATCAACAGGCCGGCAAAGCCGACCGCCGCACGCCCCTTCGGAAGCTCCGCGAAGACGCGCGAGCTGGTCAACGGAGTCAACCAGTGCTGAGCGACGAAGGCGCCGCCC
>JANQHZ010000373.1 GCA_028282445.1 Candidatus Binatia bacterium
CCCTCTCGCAGCGACTTAGAAGTTCTGTTCTGCGGACGTGCGCAAGTCGCGTAGAGTCACGCTCGCGCATGCGCGTTAAGCGACGTTTCGGGAGCTTACAGTAAACAATTTGAGATAGGGGGAAACCCGCATGATTCAGAGGGTTTGCCCGGGGAATGCTAGAATCGGCGTGGGGTTGCGTTGAGATCCCGTGGCACTTGGGCTCAGGCGCGTCTAGGCGATCGCTCCGGCTTGTCCCGCAGCGACGCGAGGATCCACAACCCGAGAGCGACGGTGGCGATCCCGGTGACCTGGGCGACGGTGAGTCCGAACACGCTGCGGGCATTGGTGCGGACGAACTCGACCAGGAATCGCTCGACGCCCGTGATGATCAGGTAGAGCGCGAACAGTGCTCCTCCGTTTGCCCATGGGCGGGTGCGCAGGCGCCACAGGACCCAGGCGCCGAGACCCATGGCCAGTGTTTCGTAGACCGGCGTCGGGTGGACCGGGACGTCGGTCGGCACGACGGCATCGGGATACGCCATTGCCCATGGCAGGTCGCTGGGAATGCCGTAGTCACCGTCGCCGGCCAGCTGGCATCCGATGCGACCGATTGCGTACGCCGCCGCCAGGCCGGGAGCGAAGGCGTCGCAGACCTCGAGGAGCGGCTGCTTGTTGCGGCGCGCGAGCAAGAGAACGGCGGCGGCGCCGCCCAGCACGCCGCCGTACCAGGTCAGCCCGGAGCCACCGAAGAGAGCGCCCAGGGGGTCGTTGAAAAGCTTGTCGGGGTGTTCCGCCAGGTAGTACAGCCGAGCCCCGACCACTCCGCCGATCATGGCCAGCAACGGGTAGCCCTCGGGGTGGGACGGGTGGAGGTTGCGTCGCTCCAGCTCGCGCGAAACCATCCAGCTGGCGCTGAGGAAGGCGACGGCGACCATCAGCCCGAAGCTGTAGATTTTGAAGAAACCCAAATCGAGCAGAACCGGCATCATAACTCGTCGACCATCCCGGAATTCAGGTACGGCGTCAAAGCGCGGCGGACGAGGTCCTCAGTCGAGACGTTTCTGGAAACGCACCAGCGCGATTGCCAGGGTGAAGGCGAAGAAGATCGCCAGCGGCAAGATCTCCGATCCGACCTCCTCGATCGTCGCGGCGCGCAGCACGACGCCGCGAATCATGCGGACGAAGTGAGTCAGCGGTAGAACTTCGGCAATGATCTGAGCGGCGCGCGGCATACCGTCGAAGGGGAACATGAAGCCGGACAGCAAGATCGACGGAAGCAAGAAGAAGATCGTCATCTGTGCGGCCTGGAATTGACTGCGCGCGACGGTCGACAGGAGTAGCCCGAACGACAAGCTGGCGAGGATGAAGGCGAAGGCGGATAGATAGATGTCGACCAGCGAGCCGCGGATCGGCACGCGGAACACGATACTGCCGACCAGCAGCACCAAGCTGACCTGGATCAGGCCGATGGCGATGTAGGGTACGATCTTTCCCATCATGAGCTCGATCGTGCGCACCGGTGTATTGATCAACAACTCGAGGTTGCCGCGCTCGCGCTCGCGCACGATCGCTACCGCCGTGAACAAGACCATCGTCATGGTCAGGATGACTCCGATCAAGCCCGGGATGATCTGCACCTCGGAGCGGCGCTCGGGGTTGTAGTAGGCGCGGAGCTCGAAGGTGCGCGCCGCGCCTGCGGCCGGCACGCGCCGGGCTCGACCGGGCACGGGAAGATCCAGCAGCCCCCGTGCCGATTGCAGGACCAGTGGGTCGCTGCCGTCGACCATGAGCTGGGCCGCGACGCGATGACCGCTTTGTACGCGGCGCTCGAAATCGCGCGGGATGACGACACCTACATAGATCGTGCCCTTGCGCAGGAGGGCGCGCAGCTCCTCGGCGCTGTGCGTTCGTTCGACGACGTCGATCACCTGGGATGCCTCGGCGTCGGCGATCAACATACGCGACAGCTGGGTGTCGGCGAGGTCCGCCACGCCGGCGCGCAGATGGCGGACGTCGGTGTTGATGGCGTAGCCGAACAAGGTCATCTGCAGCAGCGGGATGCCGATGATCATGCCGAAGGTCAGCCGGTCGCGCAGGAGCTGACGAATCTCCTTGCGGGCGACGGCGGTCGCACGGGACACGGAGATCACGATCGCGACTCCTCGCCTCGCTGTCGGGTCACCGATACGAAGACGTCCTCCAGTCCGGCCTCGACCTGCTCGACGCGGGCTTCGACGCCGGCTTCGGCGAGTGTCCGCTTGACGGTCTCTGCCGGGTCGGCGAGCTCGGCGTCGATCAGCGCGTGAAGGCGCGAGCCGAGTTGGGCGATACTCTCGACCGCTGAGATCCCGTCCAGCGCGGAGCGGGCGGCACGCAGGTCGGCGGCCTGGACTTCGAGCACCGTCTCGGCGATCTCGGCGGTGAGCTTGTGTGGCGGTCCCTCCGCGACCAGAGCGCCGCGATCGAGAATGGCGAGCGAGTGGCAGCGTTCGGCCTCGTCCATGTAGTGGGTCGACACCAAAACCGTCGTGCCGCTGTCGCAAAGCGCGAAGAGGCTCTCCCAGAAGTCGCGCCGGCTCTGCGGGTCGACGGCGCTGGTCGGCTCGTCCAGAAAGAGCAGCTCGGGCTCGTGCAGAGTCGCGGCTGCGAGGGCGAGGCGCTGGCGCTGGCCGCCGCTCATGGTACCGGCGAACTGTTGGCGGCGATCGCGCAGACGGTAGAGCTCGAGCAACTCCTCGACACGCTCGTGACGACGCCGGCGGGCGATTGAATAGACCTCGCCGATGAACTCGAGGTTCTCCTCGACGGTGAGGTCTTCGTACAGCGAGAAGCGCTGGGTCATGTAGCCGATTTTGCTGCGCAGCTTCTCGGCCTCGCGCGGTATGCTCAATCCGAGCACGGTGGCGGCGCCGTCGGAGGGCATCAGGAGTCCGCACAGCATACGGATCGTCGTCGACTTGCCGCAGCCATTGGGACCCAGAAAACCATAGATCTGGGCGTGCGGGATGGAGAGGTCGACGTGATCGACCGCGGTCAGATCGCCGAAGCGACGCGTCAGCCCCTTGGCTTCGATCGCGAAGGCGTCACTCATCGGTGGCGAGGGCAGTGGGTTGGCTGAAGTCGGCCTCTACCGGTACGCCGCTCGGCAAGTTTCGAGCCCGGGCTTCGATGAGATCCAGCTCGGCCAGGTAGGCGAGCCGTCCGCGGTCCTTTTCGGTGAGAGCGAAGAAGGGGGTGAAGACCGGGTCGTCGGCAACGGTGCGCACGCGCGCCGAGAAGGGGCGTTCGAGGCCGTCGATCGAGACCGCCGCCGCGGAGCCGACCTCGACCCGTGCGCGGATTGGTTCCGGGACGTAGACCCTGGCGAAGGGTGCCGTTCCGGCGAGCATGACCGCTACGGTCGCGCCCACCGGCGGCTGCTCTCCGAGCTCGAAGGGCAGGGCGTCGACTTTGCCGTCGACCGGCGCGCGCACGGTCATTCTCTCTTGTCGGATGCGCGCCGCGTCGAGCCCGCCCTGCGCTTCGGCAACTGCGGCCCGCGCCTGCGCCAGCTCTTCCGGGGTGGTGCCGGTTTCGAGCGCTTCGAGCTCGGCCTTGGCTCGCTCGTACTGCGCCAGCGAGTTGTCGAAGGCCGCTTGCGCGGCGTCGACGCCGGAGCGCGACATCACGCCCTGCTCGATCAGCGAACGGGCGCGCTCGAGCTCTCGGCGGTCGCGGGCCAGGACACCCTTGAAGCCCTGGACCGCTGCTCGCGCTTCTCCGATGCGTTCGCTGCGCGGGCCGCGCTCGAGCTCCGCAAGGCGGGCCATGGCGCGATCGCGTGCTCCCTCGGCGCGCTCGACCTCGGCGGTCATGCGGCGGGCGTCGAGGCGAAGGATCACGTCGCCGGCGGTGACCGCGGTGCCTTCAAGTACGTCGACGGCGACGATCGGTTCCGAGACCTCGGCGATCAATTCGATGCGGTCGCGTTCGATCGTGCCGACGGCAACGACGTTGTCGGCACCGCTTTGGCATGCCGCCGCGAGCAGACTGATTGCGCCGACTGCGCACGGTAGCAGTTCGCGTCGATTCATGTCTTTTCCGCTCCGTTGGTGAACATTCGAAGAGTGTGGTCGAGGAAGCGCTCGCGAAAGTCGTCGTCGAGTCGGATGCCGAAGACCCGGCCGGCGACGGGAAAGGCGAGAAAGGGGAAGAGGGTCATTCCCATCAGCGACAAAGTCCCGAGCGTCGGATCGAGATCGTCGCGCAGTCGACCGGCCGCCTTCTCGCGCTCCAGCAGCTCGGGTAGGAGCTTTGAGGCAGGGCGGGCGAACTGCTCGATGAACTCCTCGCGGAAAGGCGCTCCGTCCGACAGCACCTCGCGGATGAGCAGGCGCGGAATCCACGGGTCGCGGAAGAGCGTGCGGGCGTAGAGGTTGAGCACCTCGGCGATCGGACTCTCGTCCCGTGTGCCGGCGGCAAGCTCGCCGACCCCGGCCAACAGGCGCTGGAATACCTGTTGGAGCATGGCCTTGTAGAGACCCTCTTTGTCCTCGAAGTAGTAGCGGATCATCGCCGGGTTGGCTTGCGCCTCGCGGGCGATCTCGCGGGTGCTGACCTCGTGGAAGCCGCGCTCACTGAACAATCGCCGTGCCGCATCGAGCAGCGCGGCGCGGACATCGGCGGAATCGGCCTCCTGTTTCGGCCGCCCGCGGCCGCGCCTGCCGGCGGGTGAGGGTTTCGCCTTCGCTCGTTTGGTGGCTGCCGGCATACGCTTTAATTAATCGTATGGTTAATTAAAGTCAAGAGAAGCCAAGGGTCGGCAGGGGGGTGCGGAGTGGGTGCGCTGCCGCTATCGCCCGGCGGCGAATCGAGTCAACGCAGTTCCGACCGCCATGCATCGTTTCGCGCCGACGTCGTGCACCTCGACGCGCACAAGCGATCCGGATTGGTCGGTACGAAGGGTCTGGGCACGAGTACGGTACGGTCCGTTCGGGCCCGGTGCGAGATATCGCACGGACAGATCGAGCACGCCGCAGGGCCTTGCCGAGTCCGCGCTGGTCGCGGCTTCGGCTGCCAGCTCGATCAGCACCGCGACCATCCCGCCCTGCAGCGAGTCGAAGCTGTTGATGGTGTATGGGCTGCGCGGCAGCTCGATCTCGCCGGCGCCGGCGTCGAGAACACTGTGGTCGAGCAACTCATGGAAGGGAGCGGCCAGCCCGGAATCAGCAGTGGCGAAGTCGACGACGGTGGTGCCGCTCGCTTCTTGCTCGGCCTCCTCGAAGTCATCGCGCGGTCGCTTGATGCGAACGAAGGTCGCGGTCGATTGCGCGACAGGCCGCGACTCGTTGCCGCTATCCATCAAGCCGACCTCGATCACGGTCGTCGTCGCGCCACTGCGCAGTACCCTCGCTTCCCCGATGAGCGGTCCGACTTGCTCGAGGCTGCGAGTCCAAACCGAGAGATCGGCGGTGGCAAGCCAGTCGGGGGACATCGAGCGCAACGCCAACACCGCCGCAACGACATCGACACCGGTCGCGACGATGCCTGCACGCACCCCACCGTGCGGAGCGCGTGTTTGGTCGGGTGCGGGAATGATGACCCGGTGCGGAACGTCGGGGCCGCGCTCGAGCTGTAGCCCGAGGTCGCGCAACATGTGCTTCGCAGGTGGATACATTTTTTGGTTCGGTTGGGAGTCGCGAGAGGAATGAAGACCGGACTGGTGAGAAAATCAGGTCGAGAGTCCAGAGTCGATAGTGAATGGGCTCCACGATCGAAACCGCTGATGAACGCAGATAAACGCTGATACCATGCGGTTCCTCGTCGTCCCTCTGCGGCGAGAGACGGCTGCCCCTGCATGGGCAAGTTGCTCGATCTATGGTTTCCTCGTGACGATGGACGGCGATCTCGATGCGGTCGTGGTTGGTGCCGGGCCGAATGGGTTGGCGGCGGCGATAGCGCTCGCGCAGGCCGGCGCGTCGGTCCTGGTCCTCGAAGGCGAGAGCTCGATCGGGGGCGGAACGCGCACCGCCGAGCTGACGCTGCCTGGCTTTCACCACGACGTTTGCTCTGGCGCACACCCGATGGGGATCCTATCGCCCTACCTGCGCGAGTTGCCGCTCGAGCAGCACGGGCTCGAATGGCTGGCGGGCGAGGCATCGGTGGCGCATCCGCTCGATGGCGAGCCGGCAGTCATGTTGTGGCGCTCTCTCGATCGCAGTTGCGAGTCGCTCGGTGCCGACGCGAATGCATACCGCGGCGTCTTGGCTCCTCTGCTGCGCGACGTGCATGGGCTTTTGCTCGATGCTCTCGGCCCGCTCGGTATTCCGCGTCACCCTATCGCCTTTGCGCGCTTTGGTCTGCGCGGCTTGTGGCCGGCGACGTGGACGGGTGGGGCGACCTTTCGCGGCGAGCGAGCTCGTGCCGTGTTTGCCGGCTGCGCCGGCCATTCGATTCTGCCGCTATCCCACTTCATGACGTCGGCGCTCGGTTGGATGTTCGCCCTGACCGCCCACGTCGAAGCGTGGCCGGTCGCCAAGGGCGGCTCGCGCGCGATCACCGACGCACTGGCGAGTTATCTGAAGAGTCTCGGCGGCACGATTCGAACCGGCGTGCCGGTTCGCTCCGCCGCCGACTTGCCGCCCAGTCGCGTCGTTCTCTTCGACACCGATCCCCACCAGCTGGCTTCGATCTGCGGTGAAGCGCTGCCTGACGGGTACCGGCGGCGGTTGCGGCGCTACCGCTTCGGCCCGGGAGTCTTTAAGCTCGACTGGGCGCTCGATGGCCCGATCCCGTGGGCGGACCCGGATTGTCTGCAGGCGTCGACGGTGCATGTCGGCGGCACGCTCGACGAGATCGCCGCGAGTGAATACGCCATGTGGCGCGGCCTGCACAGCGAACGCCCCTACCTGATCGTCGTGCAGCAGAGCCAGTTCGACCCGACGCGCGCGCCGGCCGGCAAGCACACCGGTTACGCCTATTGCCACGTACCGGCCGGGTCGAAGGTCGATATGACCGACCGCATCGAGCGCCAGATCGAGCGCTTCGCGCCGGGATTTCGCGACCTGGTCCTGGCCCGGCACACGATGTCGACGGGTGATTTCGAACGGCACAATCCGAACAACGTCGGTGGGGCCATCACCGGGGGCGCCGCCGATATCGGACAGCTTTTCACCCGGCCGGTGGCGCGCCTGGATCCTTACTCGACCCCCAATCCCAGGGTGTTCATCTGCTCGGGATCGACGCCGCCGGGAGGGGGCGTGCACGGGATGTGCGGATACCATGCGGCGCAGAGCGCGTTGCGCCGCATCGAGCGCCTGGCGGTGGCACGCCTATGAAACTCTCCGTATCCGACCACGACCGCGATGCGGCGGGTTTGCGTTACGTCTATCCGGTGATTTCGCGCCGGGCAGGTGGCGTATCGGTCGGTATCAACTTGAACCCGAACAACGCCTGCAACTTCCGCTGCGTGTATTGCCAGGTCCCCGACCTGGTTGCCGGTAGCGCCCCGCCGATCGACCTGCCGCTGCTGCGCCGCGAGCTGCACACGATGCTCGACGATATACGTAACGGCGATTTCATGGAGCGTCGCGTACCGGACGGCGCCCGGGTGCTGCGCGACGTCGCGCTGTCGGGAAACGGCGAGCCGACCAGCTCGCCGCAACTCGGCGAGGTCGTCGCGACGATCGAGCAGTCGCTCACCACCTTCGATCTACTCGGAGCGATCCCGGTGGTGCTGATCACCAATGGCTCGCTGATGCTGAAGTCCTATGTCTCCGACGCCGTGGCCGCGCTGTCGCGTTTGAACGGCGAGGTCTGGTTCAAGATGGACAGCGTTACGGCCGCGGGTATCTCTCGCATCAACGGAAGCGCGATCGGTCCGGCCGGCCAACTCGAGCGGCTGGAGCGTGCCGCCTCGCTGTGTCGAACCTCGATCCAGACGTGCGTATTCGCTTGGGACGGCGACGTCCCCACCGAGGTCGAGCGGCAGGCCTACCTCGAGCGCATCCGAGATCTGGTCCGACGAGCGGTTCCGATCGAGCGCGTCTTGCTCTACGGGCTGGCGCGCCCGTCTCATCAACCCGAGGCCGATCGGTTGACGGCCCTACCTCTGCAGTGGCTCGAGGCGTTTGCCGACGAGATCCGAGCCGAGGGGGTCGAGGTGCGGGTGTCGGCTTGAAGGGCGGGCGTATCCCCACGACCACGGGTGGCACCGCCTCAATCGCGTAGCGACTCCCTGACGATGGTGACGAGAGCGAAGATCACGGCCACCGCGGCGACCATTGCGGGGATGTAGGCCAGGGCGCCGGCGAGGTTTCCGCTGCCGAGGTCATTGTCGCCGAGCGACAGGCCGTGGTTCGGCGCGAAGACACCAAAGATGTAGAAGCAGGCATTGCCCCAGACCGTAACGATCAGGGCTCGTGTGACCATGCGCTCCCGCTCGGCTGCGAGAGCGAGATGCGGGTAGGCGGAGGCCAGGGCGACGATCATCACGCCGTTGAGGATGTTGCCGACATGGGCGGCGCGCCAGCCGTCGGGGCGGCCCGGGAAAGAATCCGCGAAGGTGATCGGGATCGGCGACAGTGAAACCTCTCCGAGCAGGCTGAACGCGAAAGCGAAGCCGGCGATCATTCCGAGCAGCATCACCGCGGCTCCGTTACGGATCAACACCATCTGGTTGTTGCTGGTCGACACGCCCATCGTTTAGCCCCTTTTCCGCGGCGCGCGGCCGCATCCGGTTCACTCGCCGGTGAACACCGGCCGCCGTTTCTCCATGAAGGCCATCATGCCCTCGATCTGATCCTTCGAACGCGCGCAGCGTTTCACCGCTTCCCGTTCGATCGCGAGCGCCTGTTCCAAAGAGGCGTGTGCGGCGCCCACGACGCAGCGCAAAACGCCCGCAACCGCCAATGGAGGCATGGCAGCCAGCTCGCGCGCGAGGGCGTGAGCCGCGGTCTTGAGCTCGGCGAGAGGGTGAACCTCTTGCACCAGGCCGATGGCATGAGCTTCGGCCCCGCCGATCTTTTTGGCTCGGAGGATCATGTCGAGAGCGTTGTCGCGGCCGACGCAGCGGGTCAGTCGCGCCGTGCCGCCCCAAGCCGGGACGGTTCCGAGATCGAGCTCGGGCAGCCCGATCTTGGCGCCTTCGGCGGCAGCCAGGCGGAAGTGGCACGCCAGGGGAAGCTCGAGCCCGCCGCCCAGGCAGTATCCGAAGAGGGTCGCGATCGACGGCTTTTCCATACTCTCGATCGCCGCCAGGACGCGCAGCCGCTGGTCGAGAATTGCCTCGAAGCCGCCGCGCTCGGCGGCGCCGCTCTGCAGTTGCTTGAGGTCCATGCCAACCGAGAAATTTCGATCGCCGGCGCCCGTGAAGACGAGCACCCGGACTTCCGGATCGGCCGCGGCCGCGTCGACCGCCTCCTCGAGGGCATCCATGTACTCGAAGCTCATGCGATTGATTGGCGGGTCGTTGTTGACGAGGGTGAGGACGCCCCCGTCCCGTTCGAGAATCAACGCTTGGTTGTCGCTCATCGAGCGGTTCCTTTCGTCAATCCCGGTCGGCGACGACGCCGAGTTGGGTGATGAGCAGGGCGGCGCCGGTCATCGCCACCCCTTTGAGGAAGAAGGAGAGCTGGATCTGCCGGAGGCGTTCGTCCGGGTTGGCCAACATGTCGACACCGTGCACCGCGACGGTGACCGGTACAAGGAAGAGCACCAGAAGCCAGCCGCCGAGCCTCGGGTAGCGATTGGTTACGATGAGGGCGGCGCCGGCGAGCTCCACAACCCCCGAGATCAAGACCCAGAAGGTTTTCCAGGGAGTCGCCGACGGCATGAGACCGGCGTAGCCCTCGATGTCGGTGAAGTGGGTGATGCCGGACAGGAAGAAGATCAATGTGAACATGACCCGACCGGCAAGGCCGATGCCGGGATGTCGGATCGTGAGGTCGTTGGAGACGTCGGCACTCATGAGAGGCTCCTCGCTTGGGTGCTCATTGTCCTACTACGCCGCCGTAGAGGGCCCAAACGGAGAGGGTTTCTTGTGTCGATCAAGGCTAAACATTGCGCCCAAGTTCGAGTAATCTCTGCCGAAGAGCTCAGCCACAGATGAATACGGATGAACACGGTTAAGGGGATCGGGCACGAGCTGCCCGACGGCGGCGAGGCGGTGGCGGCGAGTGCAGGGCCCACGCCCGACTCTTTTGCGGTCGACATCTCGGACAACGCGACCTTCGAGACCGGCGTTCCGCATGCGTATTTTCGAGCGCTGCGCGAGCACGACCCGGTGCACTGGCAGGAGGAGTGCGAGGTTCCCGGTGTGTACCGTCGCCCGGGATATTGGGCGCTGACGCGCTACGAGGACGTGTCCTACGTCTCCAAGAACTGCGAGATCTTTTCTTCCGGCATCGGCACCTCGGTGTTGAGCGAGCTCGAGCCACGCGATCTTCACAACATGCAGCAGCAGTTGATTCACATGGATCCGCCGCGCCACACGCAGCTTCGCAAGCTGATGAATCCGCCCTTCAAGCCGCGCGCGGTCAAGGCCGCCGAGGGAGCGATCCGCGAGATCGTCTGTCGGGTATTCGACGAGTTGGGCACGCGGCGCGAGTGCGATTTCGTCGAAGACATCTCGGCGCCGATCTCGTTGCGGACTCTGACCCACTTCCTGGGTGTTCCCGACAAGGACTCGCGGAAGTTCTACAAGTGGACCAACAAGATGATCGGAGTGGGGGACCCGGGTGTCAGTAGCGTCTTTCGGGCGCGCCTGGCGGCGCTGGAGTTGCTGTTCTACGCCTACTTTCTCGCGCGCAAGCGCCGGAAACGACCGACCGACGACGTCTACTCACGTCTCGTCAACGGCGCCGTCGACGGCACGGCCCTCGATCGACTGACCCTCGGCATGAATTTTTTCCTGCTGGTCGTGGCTGGTAACGAGACTACGCGCAATGCGCTCAGCGGCGGTCTACAGGCGCTCTGCGAGCACCCCGACCAGTTCGAATCGTTGCGCGCGGACCGGACGCTGCTTGCCTCGGCGATCGAGGAAATCCTGCGCTATGTAACTCCGGTCATGCAGTTTCGACGCACGGCGACGCGCGATACGCAGATCGGGGACCAGCCGATTCGCAAGGGGGACAAGGTCGTCATGTACTACGGCGCGGCGAACCGCGACCCGCGCGTGTTCGAGGACCCCGAGCATTTCGACATCGCCAGGGAGCACAACCCGCACTTGGCTTTCGGCACGGGCACACACGTGTGCATGGGGGCGCACATGGCGAGGCTGACCATGCGCATCGCGCTCGAGGAGCTGCTCGATCGCTATGCGAACATTCGAATCGACGGCCCGGTATTGCGCCTGCGTTCGAATTTCATCAGCGGCATCAAGAGCATGCCGGTCGCTTTGGCTTGAAACGGGTCGCCGGTCCGGCTCCAGGCGCTACGACTCTTCGCCGGGGGGCGTCTCGTCGGCGGGCTCGTCGACGCGGTTCAGCAGCAGGCGAACCTTCTGAGCGCGGGCTCCCTTGACGTCGAGGACCTCGGCGCGGACGTCGTCGAAATCGACGTGGTCGCCGGCGCGTACGATTCTCCCGAGGCGATCGACCAACATGCCGGAGAGCGTGTCGACGTCGTGGTCTTCGGAGTCGAGTGATATTTTCAACTGGCGCTCGACGTTGGCGACACGGGCGCGGCCGTCGACGATGTAAGTGTCGGGGCCGGCGGGGACGATTTCAGGCGTTTCGGTGTCGAACTCGTCCTGCACGCGGCCGACGATTTGTTCGAGGACGTTCTCCAGGGTGACCATCCCGGTGACCGTGCCGAGCTCGTCGACGACGAGTGCGAAGTGTTGGCGGACCGCCTGGAAGTAGCGCAGAAGTCTGCTCATCGGCATGGTTTCGGGGACGAAGTGGGGTGGCCGCATGCAGTCCTTGAGCGCGTCGCGGCTCTCGACGTCGACCACCAGCAGGTCCTTGATGTGGACGATCCCGACGGTGCGGTCGAGCGAATCCTCGCAAACCGGGTAGCGCGTGTGCTTGGTGCGGCGCACCATGTCGATCCACTCTTCGTACGGGGTGTCGGTGCGGATGAAGTCGATGTCGCCGCGCGGCAGCATTACGTGCCGGCACAGGAGGTCGTCGAACTCGAACACCGCGTGCAAGAGCTCGTGCTCGGAGCGACTGAGCTCGCCGGCGACCTGGGCGCGAGCGAGTATGGCGCGCAGCTCTTCTTCGCTGTGTTCGCCGTGCGAGCTGGCGCTCTCGATACCGAAGATGCGCAGCAAGCCCAGGGCTGCGCCGTTGAGCACGTAGAGGATTGGATAGAAGGCGACATAGAACCACCGCAGTGGCAGCGCGCAGGCGAGCGCGGTTCCCTCGGCTCGGCGGATCGCGAGAGCTTTGGGGGCGAGCTCGCCGACCACCAGATGGAGGGCGGTGATGATCGAGAACCCGATCACCAGGGACGAGCCGTGAATGACCGCTTCCGACTCGATGCCGATTGCGTGAAACAGCGGGTCGATCAGCCGCGCGATCGCCGGTTCGCCGACCCATCCCAGCCCGAGCGAAGCGATGGTGATGCCGAGCTGGCAGGCGCCGAGCGCTGCGTCGAGGTGATCCGACAACCACTGCGCGGTGGGGGCGAAACGGCGCCCCTCGGCAACCAGCATCTCGAGCTGGCTGGGGCGCACCTTGACCAGGGCGAACTCGGCGGCGACGAAGAAGCCGTTGAGAAAGAGAAGAAATATCGCGATCGCGATCATCATGGGTGAAGCGTGCGTACCATGGATATCGCGGACTCGCCACGGCGAACGGTCACGGATAGAGGGTCAGTCATGGCGATCGAGGCTAAGGCTGAGGCTCAGGCGAGGCTGAGGGTGGTGGTCGCGCAGAGCGCGACGGCTATTGCCGTGCCCGATGCATCCCTACCATCCTCAGCCTTAGCCTCGCCTCCGCCTCAGCCTTCGTGATGGTGAACCCATCTCGGTCTGATTCATTTTTCGACACTCCCTGGCAGGGGGACGGGATCGTGCTCCAAGATCAAACTGACCCACTACCCGGTCACGGGTCGCACGGCAGTTGGGCGACGACCGGACAAGCCGGGCGCAGCCCGCCGGTTGGCCGTTCTCTTCGCTCGTTCTTGCCGGCGTCGCGGCCTCTGCGACGCCGGCGACCGCCTTCTAGGGGAATTCGTCCTCGGGCAAGTCGGGAACGTCGTCGGAGGTTAGGATGACGCGCACGGTGTGGCTGGCCGAGTCGCCGTTGCCGTCCGTCATGGTGACGGTGAAATTGGCTTCGGAGTCTTCGAGGTCGAAGTAGGGGCCGCCGGGGATCGGTACCTGGATCGAGAGACGCTGATCGAACCCGTCGCTGCGCGGACGAAAGAAGAAGATGGGGGCGGTCGTGACCTCGAACACCGGTTTGCGGCTGGCGCTTTCCATCCGCGCGTGCATCGACATTGGCGTCGCGGTGCTCAGGCAGCGGGTTTCGACATTGAACAGCAGGCGCGCGCCCGCTTGGGCGAGGACGCTCATTCGCAACAGGTCGCAGTTGTGCAGGCGGCCGAAGCCGATTCGCTGGTTGCGACCGATGTAGAGAACTCGCCCATCCGGGCAGTCGGCGTCGGGCTCGACGACCCGCTGCTCGGGGGGGCCACTGCAACAGGCGGTTTCGGTCTCGATCAGGGTGGGGGCGCACCCTGTGGCTGGATCGCAATTCGGCGTCGTACAGGCGTCGAGCGGCGCGACCTGGAAAGCGATGTCTCCCTCAGCCGTCTGCGGAGGTGTCGCGTCGTCGGCACAAGAGTACGAGGCGTAAGCCGGTCCGATCTGATCGTCGGTCGGATTCCACAGTAGACTGTTCGACTCGCTGTCGTAGCTCGAGCCGTCCGGCATCGACGATACCTCGCAGGCGAGCGCGGCTCCCTCGGGGTCGTTGACCGGCAGCGGAAGCGCGACGTCGAAGCCGGGGTAGGTCCGATAGATCGGCAGCGGCTCGACCTGCGGTGGAAGGTTCGGCGTCGGCGAAGGAGTCGCTGTGTCGGTCGGCGTCGGGGTTGCGGTGTCCGTCGGGGTGGCAGTGGCCACGGGCGTTGGGCAGGTATCGAGCGCGACTCGAACCGCCGCCAGCAACTCGTTGATGTCGACTCGACCGTTGCCGTTGGAGTCGAAGGCCGTGCAGTCGTCGAGTGGCCGCTGGCCGAGAGCGACATTCACCCCGACGATCAGCTCGCCGACGGCAACGTTGCGGTCGCCGTCGCAGTCGCCGGAGCACTGCGCCGAGAGGCGGCCCGCCGAAAGCAAGAGGATGGAGAGGGCCATGGCCGACCGAAAGGCAGTCGATTTCGTCATATAGTTTGCAAAATTAGACGACGCGCCGCTCTATGTCACGGCAGGGGACCTCGAGTTCGTGAACATCTTCTCGAAAGCGGGAAGGCGGTGTGCCACGAGAGCTGCAGCAAACCTCTTCGAAGTTGGCACGGACTTGGCTTCGTGTACGCCGCAACCGCAAGGGAGCTTGGAATGTCGAAGATTCTAGTCAGTCTGATCGTGTCCGCTGTGGCCATCGCCTTGGGCGCTTGTAGCGGGCAGCGGGTCGAGCCGATGACGCCGCGGGCCAATGCGGATCCGTCGCGTGGTGGGGAAAAGATCTACCGGCGTTACTGTGGCGCTTGCCACGGTATGGACGCGAAGGGCGACGGCATCGTGTCGCAGCTGATGACACCGAAGCCGCGCGATTTGACGACGTTGCGACGTGACTTTGGAGAGTTCCCGCGCGAATGGCTCATCCGGGTGACGGACGGCCGGCGGACCGTGCGCGCACACGGCGAGTCGGACATGCCGGTGTGGGGCGCCAATCTCTCCGGGGATCTTGGAAACGACGTGTCCGACCAAGAGATCGTCACCTGGGTCACGACGATCGTCGACTATCTGGAGACGATCCAGGTCGAATAGAGCAGCACCCGGTCGACGCCTACGCCGGGCGCCGGGATCGCTTCGCCCGGCGATCAAACCCGCCAATAGGCGCCTGCCCAGTCGATCGACTCGATTGCCGGGGTGAGCGAGCGCTGCGAGAGAAAATCGCCGACCGCGCGACGGCACGATTCCCACGAGTGGTAGTCGTCGACGATGACGAATCCCCCGGGGCTGACCCGGTCGTACATGCTGTCGAGGGTGTCCATGGTCGAGCTGTAGAGATCGCCGTCGAGGCGGAGGATCGCCAGTTGATCGACCGGGGCCGCAGGCAGGGTTTCGGAGAACCACCCCTTGAGGAATACCACCTGGTCGTCGAGCAGCCCGAACTTCTCGAAGTTGGCCCGCACCCTCTCCTCGGTGACGGCGAGAATGGGTATGCCGCTGAAGTCGGCGCCGTCGTTGTCGTTCGCCGGGACCGGTAGACCTTCGAAGGAGTCGGCAACCCACACCTTGCGATCGCCGATACCGTAGGCCTGCAACATCGCCCGCATGAAGATGGTGGCGCCGCCACGCCAGACGCCGGCCTCGAGGAAGTCGCCGGGTACGCCCTCGCGCAGGACGGTTTCGACGCAATGCTGAATGTTGTCGAGCCTTTTGCTGCCGATCATGGTGTAGCCGAAGAGCGGCCAATCGCGTCCTTCGCTGCGGATGGACTCCTCGAACGGTCGGGCTCGGGCGGCTACGATCGAGCGCCGCGCGAGCGCGCGCAAAATCCAGTAGCGCCTGAGCTCCCGCGCGAAGCGCGCTGGTTGACGCAGTCCGGCGATGGGCGGACGCACCGGGTCCATTCGGATCCAGGCGCTCTCGTCATAGAGCGATGCGCTCAGCGCCCGCTTCATCAGATCGAGGTAGGCCTTGGTGGCATTCGTTGGCTCGGGGAATTGCGCGTCGTCGCTGCCGGACATGGCGTGGTCTCGTATCGAAAATCCGGTACCGCTGCGAGCGGCTTTGCCGGAGCTGCGTCATCGGACTAGTGTGATGGGGATGCGAGACTCGAGTTTGATGGTGCAACTCATCGTCGGCGCGATGGCGTTGGCGCTATGCGCTTGCGGATCCGACGACGGCGGCGACAGTCTGGGCGCGCGAGCGGTCGACGTAGCTGGGGTGTGGCCGGTGGACGACCCGGTCGACCACGGGTTCGACCCGGTATTGCTGGAAGATGCGGCTGCTTGGGTCGAGGGCGAGGGGAGCGACAGC
>JANQHZ010000378.1 GCA_028282445.1 Candidatus Binatia bacterium
GAAGCCGTTCGGGTAAGAGCATGCCTCGGATCCACGCAGCCGAGAGCGAACGCTCTCACCAAGGCTCAGGCGGAGGCGAGGCGGAGGCTGAGGTCGGTACGGTTGCATCGGGGATCCGAAACAGCCGTTACGCCTCGCGCGACCACAATCCTCAGCCTCGCCTCCGCCTTTGCCCACGCCCCCGTTCAGGTCAGTGACGCGAAAATCGACATCCGGGCGAAGGGGGGCGGGATCATGGGATTGAGTCCAACTGCCCCTGAAGCCGCCCCCGCTTGCCCTGGGCTGCTGGGCGTTTCATACAGAGAGGATGTACCTGCGCGATCACGCCCTCGAGCGGCCGGACAAGCCGGCCTGCATCATGGGCCGGAGCGGCGAGGTCGCTACCTTCGGCGAGCTCGATGCACGGTCGTCGCAGGGCGCGCATCTCTTTCGTTCGCGCGGCCTCGAAGCCGACGATCACATCGCGATCCTCATGTCGAACCAGCTGCGCTACTTCGACGTGGCGTGGGCGGCGCAGCGGTCCGGGCTGATCTACACCCCGATCAGCACCCACCTCACCCACGAGGAGATCGAGTACATCCTCAACGACTGCGGAGCGCGCGCCCTGATCGTGTCGCACGACCTCGCGCAGGTGGCGCTCGAGAGCATCGGCAACGCGCCCGCACTCACCGCCCGCCTGGCGGTCGGAGGGTACATCCCGGGCTTCGAGGGCTGGGAGTCGGCGACCGCCGGTCTGCCGACCGAGCCGATCGCCGACGAGCTCGAGGGGGCAGCCATGCTCTACTCTTCGGGCACGACCGGGCAGCCGAAAGGGATCCGCCACTCGGTGGGAGAACGCACGATCGGCACGCCGCCGCGGGTCGAGCGAGGAGTCACGTCGGGGATGTACGGCTTCGACGGCGATAGCGTCTACCTGTCGCCGGCGCCGATCTACCATTCCGCCCCCTTGCGTTTCGTGATGGCCAACCATCGCAACGGCGCCACCACCGTCGTCATGGAGAAATACGACCCCGCGCTCGCGCTGGAGCTCATCGAGCGACACCGCGTCACCCACAGCCAGTGGGTACCGACGATGTTCGTCCGCATGCTCAAGCTGCCGGATCAGGAACGGACGCGTTTCGACCTTTCCAGCCACCGCTTCGCGCTGCACGCCGCGGCCCCCTGCCCGGTCGAAATCAAGCGACGGATGATCGAGTGGTGGGGCGAGATCCTATTCGAGTACTACGGCGCCACCGAAGGGAACGGTTCCACCACCATCACCTCCCAAGAGTGGCTCGAACACCCGGGCTCGGTCGGCAAGCCCTTCAACTGCGAAATCCACATCGTCGACGACGACGGTAAGGAGCTGCCGACAGGCGAAGTCGGCACGGTGTACTTCTCGGGCGGCGGCGAGTTCGAGTACCACAACGACCGCGCCAAGACCGCGCAAAGCCACGATCACAGAGGATGGTCGACGGTCGGCGACGTCGGTTATCTCGACCGCGACGGTTATCTGTTCCTGACCGATCGCAAGGCCAATATGATCATCTC
>JANQHZ010000497.1 GCA_028282445.1 Candidatus Binatia bacterium
TGCAAGTAGGCGTGCTCCGGACCGACCGCCGGGTAGTCGAGTCCCGCCGATATCGAATGCGCCGGCTGCACCTGCCCGAGCTCGTCCTGCAGCACATAGGTCTTCTTGCCGTGGAGGACGCCGACCATTCCACCGCTGATCGACGCGGCGTGCTCGCCCGAATCGATCCCGCTCCCGGCAGCCTCGACCCCGACCATCTCGACCCCGGTCTCTTGAACGAATGGGTAGAACAATCCCATCGCGTTGCTCCCACCGCCGATGCAGGCGACCAGATAGTCGGGAAGCCGTCCCTCGCGCTTACGAATCTGCCGCTTGGTCTCGCTCCCGATCACCGACTGGAAGTCCCGCACGATGCGCGGATAGGGATGTGGCCCCATCGTCGAACCGACCAGATAGTAGGTGTCTCGTACGTTGGTCACCCAATCGCGCAACGCCTCGTTCACCGCGTCTTTGAGAGTCGCGGCGCCGCTGTTGACCGAATGAACGTCGGCCCCGAGCAGCTTCATGCGGAAGACGTTGAGCGACTGGCGGCGAACATCTTCCGCCCCCATGAAAACCTCACAGCGCATGCCGAGCAGTGCGGTCACGGTCGCGGTCGCGACGCCGTGCTGGCCGGCACCGGTCTCCGCGATGATCCGATCCTTGCCCATCCGACGGGCCAGCAACCCCTGCCCAACCGTGTTGTTGATCTTATGGGCGCCGGTGTGACAGAGATCCTCCCGCTTCAGGTAGATTTTGGCGCCACCGAGCCGGTCGGTCAGGCGTTGCGCCAAGTAGAGCGGCGTTTCCCTGCCGGCGTATTCTCTCAGGCACTCCCGCACCTCGCGCTTGAAGTCGGCATCGCGTCGCAAGCGGTTGTACGCTTGGTCCAGCTCCTGCAGCGCCGGCATCAACGTTTCCGCAACGTAGCGACCGCCGAACTCTCCGTAGTGACCGTTGCGGTCAGGCATCGTGGGCATTGTCGATGAACCTCTCTACTTTCTGGTGATCCTTGATTCCCGGCGCCGCTTCGACCCCCGACGCGACGTCGACTGCGAATGGTCGCACTTCCTGTACGACTGCCGCCACGTTATCAGGATCGAGGCCACCCGCCAGGATGAGCCGATCGCGCAACCCAGCGCCGATCAGCTTAGTGGCGATGCGCGCCCCGGTTCCGCCTGGTTCGCCCTCCACGTAGGCGTCGACCAGGACGAAATCGACCGGAAATCGACCCGCCGAAGCCCAGCTTGCGCGGTCACGCAAGCGCACCGCCTTGACCACCGGAACCCTCCAGCCCCGACAGTCGGCCGGCGACTCGTCCCCGTGCAGCTGGATCATGTCGAGCGGCACCACATCGATCAGCCGCTCGATCTCGGCGCGCTCCTGGTCGACGAACACCCCGACCACGGCCACCGCGCCGGCCACCGACGCCGCGATGGCGCGAGCCCTCTCCTCGTCGACGTGGCGCTTGCTGCCCGGCCAGAAGTTGACACCGATCGCCCAGGCCCCCGCCCGCGCGGCATGACGGGCGTCACCCACCTGGGTGACCCCGCAGATCTTGGCTTCGGTCATCCGCCGGATCCCACTGGCGGCGGTTCTCCGAGCAACTCGGTCAAAGCGACACCGGGATCGGGCTGCCGCATCAACGACTCGCCGACCAGGAAGGTGGAGTACCCGGCGCGCTCGAGATGCACGATGTCGCCGACATCGTGGATGCCGCTCTCGGCGACACGGTGCACGTGCGCCGGCATGCGGTCGCTGAGGTCGACGGCGGTCTGCAACGAAGTCTCGAACGTATGCAGGTTGCGGTTGTTGACGCCGATCAGGGCGGCGTCGAGGGCGAGCGCTCGGTCGAGCTCATCGCCGGTGTGGACCTCGACCAACACATCGAGCTCGAGTGATGTCGCGTAGTCCGACAGCGCACGCAGCTCGGCGTCGTCGAGCGACGCGACGATCAACAACACCGCATCGGCGCCGTGGGCGCGTGCCTCCGCGATCTGGTACTCCTCGAAAATGAAGTCCTTGCGCAGGAGAGGCAGCGACACTTCCCGCCGAATGGCAGCGAGGTAATCGAGGCTGCCCTGAAAATAGCGCTCCTCGGTGAGGACCGAAATCGCAGCGGCGCCGCTGGCCGCGTAGCGCCCAGCGATCCAACTCGGGTCGAAGTCTTCACGAATCACACCGCGCGACGGTGATGCCTTTTTGACCTCCGCAATCACAGCTCGCGGCCGCCGCCGCAGCGCCGCGAGAAAACCCCGCCTGGGCTCGGCGTAGAGCGGCTGCCGTTCGAGGGTGGGACGATCGACGGCAGCCTTGGCCCGGCGCACATCCTCGCGCCGCGCCTGGACGATATCGTCGAGGATCATCGGTTGGACACCTCGACCAGCTTCTCGAGCGCGGCCGCGGCTTGACCGCTCGAGATCGAACTACGCGCCCGCTCCAAACCGTCGATCAACGAGGGCGCGCCGCCGCCGATCCAGATCGCTGCGGCGGCGTTGAGTAGCGAAATCGACGACTGCGCCTGGGTCGCATCGTCGCGCAGCACTCGGCGAACGATCGCTGCATTTTCGGAGACATCGCCGCCCTTCAAGTCGCCGGCGGCGCAGCGACTCAGTGCGAAATCTTCGGGAGCGATCTCGTAGGTGCGGACTCGGCCGTCGCACAGCTCGGCGACCCGGGTCGGCGCACACAACGAGATCTCGTCGAGCCCGTCCACTCCGTGTACCACCAGGGCGCGCTCGCTCCCGAGTTGGCCGAGGGCGCTGGCCAAAGGCTCGACCCAGCGCTGGTCGAAGACCCCCAGCACCTGTCGCGTCGCCCCGGCCGGATTCGAAAGTGGACCGAGCAGATTGAAGATCGTACGCACCCCCAGCTCCCGCCGCACCGGGCCGGCGTGGCGCATGGCGGGGTGAAAGGCTTGTGCGAACAGGAAAGCGATTCCGGCTTCGTCGAGGCAGCGTTCGACTGCGTCCGGTTCGAGATCGATCTTGACGCCGAGCGCCTCGAGCACGTCGGCGCCGCCGACCTTGCCCGACATCGCGCGATTGCCGTGCTTGGCGACGACCACGCCGGCACCAGCCGCGATCAGAGCTGCGGTCGTGGAAATATTGAAGGTACCGCTGCCATCACCGCCGGTGCCACAGGTGTCGACGACGGTCCGCGAGCCGCCGACGGGCCGCGCATGGCTCCGCATCGCACGCGCCGCCCCGGTGATCTCGTCGATGGTCTCGCCCTTGGTGCGCAGCGCCATCAAGATGCCGGCAATCTGCGCCGCTGTGAGCTCGCCGGCCATCACGGCGCCCACCACCTCTTCCATCTCGTCGGCGGACAGCGAGTCGCGCGACGCCAGGCGTTCGAGGATAACCTTCAGATCCATCGATCAGGTCAGCGATCGCCGCGCGACCGCCCTCAACGCCGGCACTCCAGAGAAAGAAAGTTGTCGAGAAGCTGCTTGCCCTCGGAGGTAAGGATGGACTCGGGGTGAAACTGGATCCCTTCGACACAGAGCTGCTTGTGGC
>JANQHZ010000517.1 GCA_028282445.1 Candidatus Binatia bacterium
CCGAATCGTCGAGCTGCACTTGCCCCGTCACGTGCCCTTGCGAACCAACGGAATCCGGCTGCTGCTGTGGAGCAACTTGCTCCTGCGGCACAGACTGCCGCTGCGGGACCGCGTGCGGGTGTCCACACGCCAAGGATTAGGATAGACCTTCGGTATGAGCAGGGCTCAGTCGACCCCTGGCCGCGGCGAGGTTATCGCGAGGGCCCTTTGCGACCATCGCGCTGACCTCGAGGCTTTCGTTCGTGCCCGGGTGCGGTCGGAAGAGGCGAAAGACATCATCCAAACGGCCGCCATCCGAGCGATCGAGCGAGCAGATTCTCTCGACGACCCCGCCCGCGTCGTGGCCTGGCTATACCGGCTGCACCGTAATCTGATCGTCGATGCAGTCCGAAAACGAGCGACCGAGCATCGATTGATCGATCCTGCGGCCGAGGTTCCGGACCCCGCCGCCCCGCAGTCGAGTGAGACGTGCGCATGCAGCGTGGCGCAGGCGGAACGAATTAGCCCGAGCTACTCGTCGATCCTGTCACTGGTCGATATCGGCGGAATGAAGCCGAGCGAGGCAGCACGCACGCTCGGAATCTCGGTGAACAACGCCACGGTGAGGCTCCACCGGGCGCGCAGAGCTTTGAAAAAAGCTATGTTGGAACACTGCGGCGTAAGCAGCCCCCGAGAATGCGCCGACTGCCGTTGCGTCTACGACGGCTGCTGCGCTGCCTGACTTGAGAGGCGGCCGCCGGCTCGACGGCGCGGCTCGTCCGACACCGTCCTACTCGGGATGGCAGTCGGTGTCTCGACAACGATTGAAGTTGCGAACGTGGGCCACGATCAGCAACCCGGCGGAGGCGATCGCCAGGACTCGTTCCCCGGTCTCGCCGACCACTTCGCGAGCCAGCACCGACGACACGATCCCGACAAGCCCCAAGAGCCCCAACACCAACACCCAGAGATCCTTGTGCCGCCGGCAGCCGAGACCGAAGGCCAGCACAGCGGCCGGTACGATGGCCCACAACAACAACTCGTGAAGCCCCTCCTCGGCGAGAAACGCAAAGGGCAAAGCCGCGCCCGCAGCTAAGAGGATCGGGCCAAGCGCGCAGTGGATCGCACAGAGAGCGGAGACCAAGATTCCGACGCGGTCCGCAAGGGAACGCAGGCTCAAGGACAACTTGCTATCCATAGCTCGGATCGCCCGTCCGATCGGAACGCGTTCGCACCCGCCGGCCCGTCACCGTCGGTGCGTCCTGCCGACCACGCCCAGCTGCACGCCTCTTGCGGCAGTCATGGACACTGCGGGCACTTTCCGTGAATCAGTACGTCGTGAGAGCGGATCCGAAAGCTCTCGGGCAACAAGGATTCAAACGCATCCGAACAACCCTCGACATCGATCACCCGCCCGCAATCGTCACATTGAAAGTGGTGGTGGTGCAGCTTGTCGGCGAGCTCGTAGCGACTCGCTTCCCCCGGAAGCTCAACTGCTCGCAGCTCGCCCTGCTCGACGAACCTCGTGAGGTTCCGGTAGACGGTCGCGATGCCGATGCTGGGCAGCTCGGACTGAGCCGCATCGAGGAATTCCTGCGCCGATAAGGGTCCGGCGGCGGCGGCGGCGATATCCCGGAGGACGCGGCGTTGCTCGGTGTTTCGTCGGTGCACCCGAGCGGGCGAAGCGATATGATTTCGTGTAGCCATACGAATCTAGTTGGATCGCCGCGCTTGCCGGATCCGCAGTACTGATAACCCATTCTCAATTAGACGCAAGCCACCCGTCCGTACGATCGTGCCCTGGTCGCAATCCGGCACTGCCGTCACATGCCCTGGCGACATCCGAAACCTGATCCGGGCAGCGGCGAGGGTGACTGGCTCACGTCCAATCGGATCGACCGACTCGAGACCGACCGACTGCTCGTCCATCTGCTCATCCAACCCAATGTCCGGAGCGGCGCGAGGGCCGCTCCGAGGTCACGATCCCAGATCGATCGTCGCCTCCGCCTCCGCCATGTCGATGATGCGGTTGCGATCGACCAGCGCCTCGTCGACCAGATCGGGGCGCGCCTGCGCCAGCAAGCGCAGGAAGTGCGGCGGGAAGGCGCGGAAACGCAGCCGCACACCGACCTGCACTGGGCCCGAAATGGCGTCCGGAAGCGGCACGTCGTACTGCGTCCACACCGTCTCCAGCGGTGGCAGCGAGTGCGAGTTGTCCATGTGATTGGCGAGGAACGGTGAGAGCACCTCTTCGTTGCCGAAGGTACCGACGCGGCGGAACTGGTTGCCGAAGTTCATCAAACCGAGATTCACCTCCGGACGCTGATTGCGGTCCGGACCGTACTCGATCGTCGCTTCGGTGGTCGCCGGGTCGATCTCCGCGTGGTAGTTCTCCAGATCCTCGTCATCGAGACTGCCGTCCGGCACCATCTCCCCGGTTTCGGGGTGCGCGTGATCGACCAGGAAACCGGAACGATAGATCTCCTCACCGGCGGCGCCGCTGACCGTCAATTCGATCCACACCTGCCTCTCTTGCGAGAAGCCGGACGGAACGTTGTGCCCGGCCCCGACGTTGGTGACCCCGACCGAGATCGGCAGTGTGCGCCCGTCCTCGCTCGGCCCGTCCACCTCGAGCTCCAGCGTGCAGGCAGCTCGCAGCAGATCCCGCCGGCGGTCGTCCTGTCCGATCGGCAGCCCGTGGGAGTCGTTGCCTTGCGTGTCCTGACCCGGAAAGTCGATCAGGGCGATGTCGACGCCGGTAAAATAGTGCGTCGACGCCCGTCGCAGCGGCGGGTTTCCATAGGTCGCGACTTGATCGGTGAAGTACGTGCCCGGCGCTTCGTAGGGATACGCCGACATGTGACAGTCCTGGCAACTGATGACACGACCGTGCGGATTGGCGGTGGTCGCGTAGGGCCCCTCCCGCCACTCGGTGAAGAGATTCTCCAGGCGCAAGAACGGCTCACCGGTTACTGCGTCTTCGGCGTCGATCCTCACGTCGTGGCAGCTTCCGCAGAACTCCGAGCTGCTCAGATAGTCGCTCTGGCGGGCATCGTGGAATGGGCTGAGCATCGGGTCGGCAATCGGGCCGAACTTCACGTCGCCCGTCTCCATGACGAAGGACGCGTTGGCAATTCCATCGCCGAGCGGACTGGCTTCGAGATCGGCATGCGAGACCTGATGGCAAAAGTCGCACGACAAACCGTGGCGCCCGATGTCGCCGAGGAAATCGCGAGACGGACGGCCTTCGGTCTCGGCGAAGGGAGGAAACTCCTCGAGCGCAACGCTGATCGGAGTGTGGCATTGCTGGCAAAAGAGCGCCTGCTCACCGTCGGCCGCAAAATCGCCGTCGTTCAGAGAATTTCCGACCGCTTCGAGGGCGCTGAACACCGGACTGATCGCGCCATAGCGCATCATCGAGCCCTGCCACTCCGCATATTGGCGCGGATGGCATTGCGCACACTGCTCGGGCGCGACGAACGAGAGCTCGCGTACGACATCGCCGCCGCCGCCTCCTCCTCCACTATCGCAACCGCTCGCCAGCCCGACCGCGCCGGCGAGCAGAACAACGCGTACACATCGCAAGGACATTGTCTTGTCTCTAGCCGTGCAAACTCATGATTTCAATCGCCTTTTGGCCATCGCCGGAGCATCGCCGCCCAACCTGGAGGGCGCTCAGAGCAGCTCACTGGCGAGGTGCGCCAACTCCGAGCGTTCGCCCTTTTCCAGATTGACGTGCGAGTAGAGCGGCTGGCCCTGCATCTTCTCGATCAGGTAGCTCAACCCGTTCGACTGAGCATCGAGGTAAGGGTGGTCGATCTGGAAGATGTCGCCGGTGAAGACGATCTTGGTGCCTTCCCCTGCCCTGGTGATGATCGTCTTCACCTCGTGCGGGGTGAGATTCTGCGCCTCGTCGACGATGAAGAAGATCCGATTCAGGCTGCGGCCACGGATGTAGGAGAGCGCCGAAACATATAGCTTCTCGTCGTCCAACATCTGCTGGACCTGCTCGGAGACGGACCCCTTGCCGTTGCCGCCCATCTGCCCCGTGATCACGGCGAGATTGTCGTAGATCGGCTGCATGTACGGATCGAGCTTCGCCTTCACCTCACCGGGCAAGAAGCCGATGTCTTTGTTGCTGAGCGGCACGATCGGCCGCGCCAGAAAGATCTGCCGATAGTTGCGACGCTGCTCGAGGGCCGCGGCCAGCGCGAGCAAGGTCTTGCCCGTCCCGGCCGTGCCCGAAATGCTCACCAGCGGGACTTCGGGATCGCACAAGGCGTTGAGCGCAAAGGTCTGCTCGGCGTTGCGCGGCGTAATGCCGAACACCTGGAGCTTGTTGATGCGACGCAGCACACCGCCTCCGGCGTCGTAACGGGCCAGCGCCGACTTCTGGTGGTTGCGCAGGATCAGGTTCTCGTTCGGAACCAACGGCCGCTCGGTCGCCACCAAAGCCGCTTCGACCTGTTCCGCCGAATACAGCAGGTCGATCAGCTCCGTTTCGAGATCGTCCACCGTCCGCTTGCCGGTGTAGAGGGCCGACAAGTCACGCACATGGTCGGTCGTGTAGTCCTCGCTCGGCAGGCCGACCGCGCGCGCTTTGAGCCGCAGATTGACGTCCTTCGACACCAGCACCACAGTCTCGCCGGATTGCTCGCGAGCCAGCGTGTAGGCGCAGTTGAGGATCAGGTGATCCGGCTTGGTGCTGTCGAAGTGCGGCGAGAGATCGGAGTGGAACGCCTGACCGAGGCGAACGCGCACCGAGCCCTGCCCCGGACCGACCGGAACCCCGGCGTCGAAGATGCCGTCCCCGCCGAGGCGGTCCAACGAGCGCAGGAACTCGCGCGCGTGAAAGTTGATCGACTCGTTGCCCTTCTTGAAGTGATCGAGCTCTTC
>JANQHZ010000553.1 GCA_028282445.1 Candidatus Binatia bacterium
GTTTCAGAGCTTGTTCACGTTGATGGCCTGCAGCCCTTTCTTGCCATCGGTGATCTCGAATTCCACTCTTTGTCCCTCGTCGAGAGTCCGGAACCCATCCGAATTGATCCCGGTGTGGTGAACGAACACGTCGTCCCCATCGTCACGGCTGATGAAGCCGTACCCCTTCTCGGGATTGAACCACTTTACTGTCCCTTGCGGCATGACACTTCCCCTCCTTTCGTTCGTACTCGTCTCGGGGAAGGCCAGCTCTTGCGAGCGCGGGCGCGCACATATTGACCAAACATGAGTTTGCGCCGCAAAGTACTCGGCCCCAATTACGTCTTCCCTTCTCGACTGCTTGTCCGGATATCAGCCGAGCAGGAGCCTGACAAGAGTGAAATTAATACGATCTCGACATTTTACTAATCAACCGATCGACTGGCGTCACAGCGCGGATCCGACTGCTGGATCGTCTGGATGAGATCCGGCGAGAGCCCCAGCTCGACACATCCTCGACCGGTCTCGCAAATGAAATCAAAGTCGCGCGCCGGCTCGTGACATCCGAAACACTGCCCGCCGAACCGGTTTACAACATCGTCCCGACCGCGAACTCGGATTGCGGTTCCGTTTCCGTCTACGTCGAGCTCGAAGTATTCCCAGTTCTTGTTGGCCGGATCGTAGTCCGCACCGCGCTTGACCATCGCCTCGCCCGGAACCAACTGAACGATGGTTCCGACCGGAAACTCCATACCGGCAACCGGGTTGCGCGCCAGGTCGAGCGCCTCCTCCAACATCCCGAGCTTGTTGGTGAGGAAAAAGCCTCGTACCGGCTCCCAGTCGAGAAGGCACTCGAAATCTTCCGGCGTGGCCGCGAAGTCGAGCGGCGTCGCGCTCGGCGGCGGCGTCGGCAATTCGGTCGCGGTAGGAGTGTCGGTCGGCAGCGCGGTCGACGTCGAGGTTGCCACCGGCGTCGGTGTAGGCGCCGGGGCGCTGTCGTCATCGTCGCCGCACGCGAGCGGCAAGAACAGCAGACCGCCTATCGCCAACCTGATCGAAATCCTCGTCGCGTCCATCTTCCAACACTACGGCCGTACCCGATTTCGGCAACACCTCCTGGCCGTACGGTCGGATTCACGGCGCCAACAGGTCCCGGTGGATTTCACCGATCGAGCGGGCGTATGCTGACCCTCATGCGACGCGTCGGCACAATCGTTCTTCACGCGATCGTTCTTGGGCTCGCTACCCCCTCGGCCGGCTTCGCCGAATCCTTGTGGCAACGCGTCGCGCCAAAAGACTACGCTTTCTGCGCATTGATGCCGCAGAGACCCGAGGTCGAAACGATCCACCGCAGCAGCTTCGTCGGCGACACCGACTCCACGGCGTACCACACCGACACCGGCACCACCCGCATCTCGATCAGCGTCACCGAAATCCCCCGCGCAGCTGCGTGGCTGGCGCCGGAACGCCTGATGTACTCGCAAGCCAAGTCCAACCTGCTGCAATCCGCCGATGGTGTGGAGCAGAGCTTCCGCAAGATCGAGCGCAACGGCTTGCCGGGTCGCGAGCTCCTCTTCGCTGCCCACCCTCCCGGCGAAACTTCCCGCAGCGCGCAAGCGGAGTTTTTCTACTTCGATGGACGGATGTTGGTCGTCGTCGCGTCGCACGCGAACGACACGAGCGACACGGAAATGGTCCGCTTCTTCGCCAATCTCGAAGTCGATCGCGAAGAGTGCCGCGGCCGATCCGAACCGAACCTCGGTTCGGACTGCCGCCGCATCGACATCGCATTAGACTAGAAAACCGACCGCAACGTGAGGTCGGGCCGCAGCTGGCCATCCACTCTCGATCGCGGTCGTACGCTGTTGCCCTCTGCGCTCCGATGCCCCCGACTCGTGTACGACTCGGAGCACTAGGAGGTAAGCGGCTGATCCGACGGTAGCTCCTGAGCGGGGCGAAGGTCGTCGAAGAACGCCTTCATGAGCTCGAGCACGTGGGCCGGCGCCTTTTCGGGCGATCCCGAATCGAAGGGCGGCTGCGGGTCGTACTCGATCGCCAGCTGCACACCGCGTGCGTAGTCCTCTCCCGCTTCCCGAGCTAGCAACTCGAGCGCCATGTCGATCCCCGCAGAGACACCGGCGGCGGTGATGATCTTGCCCTGCTCAACGTAGCGACGCGACACCGGTTTGGCCCCGGCCTCTTTCAAGCGCTCGAGACTCGCCCAGTGAGTCGTCGCTTCCAATCCGTCGAGCAAGCCGGCGGCCGCGAGAATCAGCGACCCGGTACAGACCGAAGTCGTCCACCTGGTGGTCTCGTGTACGCGCGCCAACCAAGAGGTCACGCGCGGGTCGGCGGCCGCACCCTCATCACCGGGCCCTCCCGGCACGAGGACGATGTCGGGAGAATGCACATCGGCGAGGGTCTGCTCGGTCACGATCGCCAAGGCCCGCGTATCCGAGCGCACGGTACCGCCGTCCGCGGAGATGAACTTGACGTCCGCTTGCGGAATCCGACTCAGCACCTCGTACGGTCCGATACAATCGAGCGCAGTGAAATTGTCGTACAACAAGATCGCGATTTCCATGAATCCTCCTATGTCTCGTCAATGCCGCATTTGAAAGCGGCTGCGGTAATCTGCCGGCGCGACGCGGACGTTGCGCAGGAAGGCGCGCCGCATCGTTTCCGCGCTGCCGAAGCCGCAATCGTCTGCAATCTCTTCGACCCCCGCCCGGCTCTCTTCGAGACGGCGGCGCGCCTGCTCCACTCTCGCTCGCTCGACGAAGCGAGCCGGCGTCACACCAACCTCGCGCACGAACGCACGCGCGAAATTGCGCGCGCTCATCCCCGCGCGCGACGCCATGTCCTCGACCGCGATGCGACTGGAAAGGTTGTCGAGAACCCAGGCCTGCACCTCGCGCAGCGGCTCGCGCTCGGCTTCCTGCGCCGCCAACTGAGCGCTGAACTGCGACTGCCCGCCGGGCCGCTTGAGGAACATCACCAACCAACGAGCGACCGAAAGGGCCAACTCGCGACCGAAGTCTTCCTCGACCATCGCCAGCGCGAGATCCATTCCCGACGTCACACCGGCGGAGGTATAGATACTCCCGTCGCGTACGTAGACCGGGTCGGGGTCGACCTCGATCTCACGATGGGACCTCGCGAGCTCGTCGGCATAGGCCCAGTGGGTGGTCGCGCGCCGGCCGTCGAGCAAGCCGGCAGCTGCCAGGATCGCCGCACCGGAGCAAATCGATGCGACTCGCCGACTGCGCCGCGACGCGCGTGCGACCCAGCCAACCAGGGCCGCATCCTTGCAAACGGTGCGCGAGCCGATTCCTCCCGCCACCATCAACGTATCGATCGGCCCGCGCTGAGAGCTCATCGCCCGGTCGGCAACCAGGCGAATCCCCCCCGATGTCGCCACCACCCCGGCAACCGGTGCGAGCAATTCGGTGCTGTAGCCGCCGCTGCGGCCATCCGCCTCGAGTAAGCGGCTCGCCACATTGAACACTTCCACCGGACCGGTCACATCCAAGACCTGGACATCCGGGTAGATGACCATCGTCACCTTCTTGCGGGTTCGCTCGTCCCTCATGACGGCAATCATGCGCCGTCGGGCCTCTGGCTGCAATGACAAAAACCCCTCCGATTCTGCCATCTCGCCGCCGGCCGGGATCACTATCGGGGTTGGCGCCCCGTCCGCTCTCAGTCGAGATGCGACCCAGCGCTGTCGCGGCGCGGCGGCCGCGGCCCGGCGTACTGATAGTACGTACACTCGATGCGACCGTTGTAGAGCTTTCGCCGCCGGGTCGCCCGCCGCCCGAAGATTCGCTCGAAGTGCGGGTGGGCCGCCAGCACATAGATCGACCACGTGTCGAGCGCGGCAACCGCCGCAGCCAAGCTTCCGTAGAGCTCTTCAGCCTGGTCGCGGTCGCCGAGGCGCTCGCCGTAAGGCGGGTTGGTGATCACACAACCGTAGCTGCGCTTGGACTGTAGCTCCGCAACGTCGCTCTCCTGAAAATGCAGGTCGCCGGCAACACCCGCACGGCCGGCGTGACGGCGCGCCAACTCGAGCGCTCGACGATCGACGTCGGTACCGATCAGTTTCACTCCCATTGCGGGCAGAACGCCATCGCTCGCCTCTTCACGGGCACGGCGCCAGGCCTCCGCAACCAGCTGCGGCCACGCTTCCGACACGAAAGAACGCTGCATCCCCGGCGCTATCCTGCGCCCGATCAACGCCGCTTCGATGGCGATCGTGCCGGATCCGCAAAACGGATCGACCAGCGGCCGG
>JANQHZ010000582.1 GCA_028282445.1 Candidatus Binatia bacterium
TCGGCGATGCCGTTGGTTCGCCGGGCGTTCATTCTCCCCGACGTTCGCGGCTCCGACCACTGCCCGGTCGGGGTCGATGTCGACTCGGGAATCGTCAGAGCCAACTGAGCCCGGGAAAAAGCTCTTCTCGCGCAGAGGCGCGGAGGCGCAGAGAGGAAAAGCCGACCGGCCTCTCAGCGCCTCTGCGCCTCTGCGCGAGATAAAGGCTCTGGAGCCTATGCCACCCGACCCGGGCGATTCTCCGCCGGCGCCGCCGGCTCCGACTCGGCGATCAGGTGGCTCTCCCCGGATGAGGTCGAAAACGCAATCGCAAAGCGCTCCTCGGCCTCGGGATCGTCGACCCGGTCGAAGTGGAACCACGCGGCCTCGGCGCGCTCCGGTTTCAGATCGAGCACGAAGTAACCCCGACTCTGCGTTTCGGCCCATTTGATGTTCGGGTTGGCGTTGAGAAAGATGCTCTCGAGGCCGGGGAACGGAAAGGTATTGGTGATCCCGGGCGCGACGAACTCGACGCCGAGCGTGCCCATTCCCGTCTGCGGATCGTAGGTCTCGGGATTGTTCGGGTCCTCGGTCAGCTCCATCGCCCACGAGCTGTGGACGTCGCCGGTCAACACGACGATGTTGTCGACGCCGTCCGCTCTCACCGCATCGAAAAAGCGACGGCGCGACGCTTCGTAGCCGTCCCACGAGTCGGTGTTGCCGACGCCGCCGCCCCCTTCCGAGTTCGGCGCCGCGGTGATCTTCCACTGCGAGAGAATGACCTGCTGCCCAATCACCTTCCAGCGCGCTTGCGACTGCGCGAGCCGTTCGTGGAGCCATTCTTCCTGATCGAAACCGAGAATCGATCGCTCCTCGTCGTTGATCGCCTCGCTGTCGTTCTCGTCCTCGACCTGCCGATCGCGCCCCCACAAGCGCGTGTCGAGCATGACCAGATCGAGCAGATCTCCATAGGGAAGATGGCGAAAGATCTCGTCGGGCGACTCGACCCGGATCGGCATCCACTCCGAGTACACCTGCTGGGCGACGGCTTTCCTCTCGCTCCACTCCCCTTCCGACGGATCGTGATTGTCGGCGCCGTCGCGCCACGAGTTATTGGTGCTTTCGTGATCGTCCCACACACTGATGAACGGGTGTTGCCGGTGGGCCTCCTGTAGGTCCGGATCGCTTCGATATTGCTCGTAGCGCTCCCGGTAATCGTCGAGGCTCACGATCTCGCGATCGGGCGCGTGCGGTCGCACAGGACCGTCGTCGCCGCGCTCGTAGATGTAATCGCCGAGATGGATCACGCCGTCGAGGTCGCTGCGCGCCGCGATCGCGCGATAGGCAACGAAGTACCCTTCCGAGTATTTCGAGCACGAGCCCACCGCAAAGCGGAGATGATCGGACGGGCCGAGCGGCGCCGTACGGGTTCGCCCTACCACCGACCTGCGCTGCTGCGCCTGGAAACGGTAATAGTACGTCGTCGCCGGAGACAGACCGCGCGCATCCACCTTGACCGAGTATCCGAGCGCGTCGTCGGTCCAAACGGCGCCGTCGGCAACGACGGTCGAGAAGTCCGGGTCCTCGGCGATCTCCCAGAACACCCGGATCGAGCCGGTAGTCTCCGGCGAGATTTTCGTCCACAGCACCACTGCGTCGGACAGCGGGTCGCCGCTCGCCACACCGTGACCGAACAACCCCTCCGGTCCGAGCACCGCATCGTCATCGTCGTCGTCACCGCAGGCACTCACCCACGCCGACATCGGCAACATCCCCGCGCCCACCGCGAGACGAAATACTGCACGCCGCGAAAGCTTCATGGCCCCTCCTCCGGATCCCAAACCCACCCCTTATCAACTACTTGGCCACTCCAGCCAAGTCTCCCGCTCGCCCGGCCAAACAAAACTTGTTTTCCTCGCCCGAACCTGTCACATTGCGCCCATGTCGAGATTGAGCCGAGCGATACTGGTCATCGTCACCATGGCGTGCGGCGCGCTCGCCCAGCCGTGCCCGTGCGATTGCGACGACGATCGCCGGGTCCGGGTTCACGAGCTCGCCACCGGCATCAACATCGCGCTCGAACGGATGGAAGCCAGTCGCTGCCCGGCAGCGGACGGCGACGGCAACTCCGAGGTCGAGGTCAATGAGTTGGTATCCGGCGTCGATGCCGCACTGCACGGCTGCGTCGCGCCGACTCCGACGCCGGTGCCGGACGGGCGACCGACCCAGGCCGAGCTCGACGCTGCGCGCGCCGCTTGGAACGCCGCCGGCTACACCCACTACGAGTACCGCTATTTCCTCGGCTGCTTCTGCTTCGGCCCGCACGATGTCGAGCTGGAAGTGCTGAACGGCAAGGTCGTCGCCATTCGAGATCCGGCGACCGGCCGGGATCTCAACGTCGAGTTCGCCGACCTCTACCTCAGCGTCGACCAGCTCTTCGATCGCATCCAATCCGACCTCGTCGGCACCCATCGCCTCGACGTCCAGTTCGACACGGAAACCGGTCATCCGACCGAATACTCCGTCGACCCGGTGCGCGAGCTGGCCGACGACGAGCTGACCGTTCGAATCGACAACCTCCGACCGGTCGAAGGCAGCTGCACCAACGCCGACGAGTGCGACAGCTTTGCTGAGATCTGCGTCGATCCGGGAGGCTTCGTCGGCTGCGGCGCCTGCTTCGATGCGATGAGCGATTGCGACACCGACAGCGACTGCGACGGCGAACCACAGATCTGCCAGCGGATCGGCTTGAAACCCGGAAGCTGCGCCTGCGACCCCTCGGTCCGCGTCTGCCAACCCGGGTGTACGACCGACAGCGATTGCCCGTTCGGCACCACCTGCGACCCCGACCACCACTGCGTCCCGCCGCGCTGCATCGACGACTCCACCTGCCCCGACAACTTCACCTGCCTGTTCGCCCCCGACGCCCGCACCGGCTCCTGCCTACGCACTCACTGCCCCGACCTCGGCCAATGCGCCGACGACGGATTTTGCGTTAACGGACGCTGCTACCCCCGCCCCGGCCGCTGCGGGGTCGTACCACCCTGACTCGCGCTGTTTGCGCGCGAGTCAAAGTGCCGGCTACGCCGGCACGTCCCAAGGCCGCCTTCGGCGTGCCGGCCCAAGCGCGTGCGTCGCACGCGCGTCCCAAGCTTCGCTTCGCGAAGCGATGTTGAATGACCCCGACGCGTAGCGTCTTGGGACGGCGACGCAGTCGCCCTGGGACGACGCGTAGCGTCTTGGGACGGCGCGGCCATAGCCGCGCCTTGCGACGCACCAGCCCAGCTGGTGCCCGAGCCGCCGCCTTCGGCGTGCCGGCCCAAGCGCGTGCGTCGCACGCGCGTCCCAAGCTTCGCTTCGCGAAGCGAGAT
>JANQHZ010000640.1 GCA_028282445.1 Candidatus Binatia bacterium
TGCGATTGGACTCGCGTCCCCCGCGTTCGGAGAAACGGCGCCGATCAACGTAAACACGGCCAATGCCGCGGAGCTGACCGCGATCAACGGCATCGGCCGATCCAAAGCCGAGGCCATCGTTCAACACCGCGACGCCAACGGACCCTTCGCAAGCGTCGACGACCTGCAATCGGTCCGCGGCATCGGCAGCAAGCTACTCGACAGACTCCGACCGCAGGTGACGGTGGGAGAAGCGAAACCGATCAACGAGAAAAGCGAATAGCACCGCCCGAGAACCCGGCGGGGGCCGGGCCTTCGGGCGGGATGCCCAAGTGATCCACCTGTTTTCAGGGGGTGCCGAATAGCGGATCTTTCCTGAAGAGAGCGAGTGCTGTCATGAAGGCTCAGGCGGAGGCTGAGGTCGGTAGGAATGTATCGGGGCTCCGCAACAGCCGTCGCGCTTCGCGCGACCACCATCCTCAGCCTCGCCTCAGCCTTTGCCCAAGCCTTTGTTCAGTTCAGTGACATGAAGATGGACAGACTCTTGGCGGGGCAAGCTCGGTTTTCGGTCGGGCGTTGTTGGGGGGGGGACGCGATTGGCTGACCCGCCGGTCTAGTGGTTGCGGTGGAACCGATTGTTTGAATTTGCGATGCTTCGACGAAGTCTTGTTGGAGATCTCGATGGCGGTCGCGAAGAAAAGGGGAGCGCGTTCGAACGGTAAGGGCGCCGGCAAGCGTCGAGCGCGGACCTCGCGATCGAAGCGCCGGGTCGATCCGGTCGAAGCGGAGATCGTTCGCGGCGCGATGGAGACGGTTTGCTACGAGATGGCGACGCACGTCAGCCTCACGGCGACGACACCGATCCTCAACCAATCGAACGAACGCAACGCGACGATTCTCGATGGCCGTGGCGCACTGGCGGCGCTCAGCGTCGGGATTCCGCAGTTCATGCTGAGCTCGACTCTGCCGGTGCGTTTCGCCCTCGATTTTTTCGGCGCCGACGGGTTGCACGACGGCGACGTTCTAGTCGGTAACGATCCCTACCACGGCGGCGGGCACCTGCCGGACTACAACATCTTCGCGCCCGTCTTTGCCGGTGACGAGCTCGTGTTGATCGCTTCGATTCAGTGCCACCACGCCGATACCGGCGGAGGCATGCCGGGTGGCTACAACGTCGACGCCGCCGACATCTGGGCGGAGGGCGTGCGCTTCCCCGCCCTCAAGATCTTCGATCGGGGTGTCGAGCGAGAGGACGTTACCTATTTCATGCGAGTGAATAACCGCACCCCGACTTTCGTCGGCGACTTGCGCTCGCAAGTCGGCGCGGCCCAGCTCGGCGTCGAGCGCTTGAAGGAAGTCATCGAGCGCCACGGCGTCGACACGGTGCGCGGCGCGGCCGAATACATGATCGACTACGCTGCCCGCCGCTTTCGCGAAGAAGTCGCGACCTGGCCGGACGGTACGTATGAATCCGACGTCTACGTCGACCACGATCCGAAGGGCAACGAGGATATCCACATCCACTGCGCGGTAACGGTCGATGGCGACCGTCTCAAGGTCGACTTCACCGGCTCGGACGATCGCGACAACCTGCAAGCCTATTCCACCTTCGGCAATACCCGCGGCTACGTCGTCGCTCAGATCGCGAGCATGATGGATCCGTCGATTCCCAAGAACGAAGGGTTCTTCGATTCGATCGATCTGGTGGTCCCCGAGGGGTGCTGCCTCAACCCGCCGCCGAACAAATCGGTGGCGGCCGGGACGCACCATCCCGGAACCGAAGTGGGCGAAGCGATCGCGATCGCGCTGGCTCAGGTCATTCCGCAACGTTGCTGTCCGCAGATCTACAAGATGGGCATGCCTACGGTGATCTTCGGGACGCATCCGGACACCGGCGAGATGTTCATCGACCATTCGGTCGACACCTTTGGAGCGTACTGCGGAGCGGTCTACGGCCAGGACGGCTGGGGCGCGATGAACGTCAGCTTCGGCAACCTGATCCGCGCCACCGGTGAGATCAACGAGAGCATCTTCCCGGTCCGTCACATGAGCCGCGACTACGCGACCGACAGCGGCGGTCCGGGCAAGTGGCGCGGTTGTCCGGGAACGCAGTACGAGAAGCAGATTCTCGCTCCTTCGCAGATCTACACCTTCGTGGTCGGGCGGAAATACCCGATGCCGGGTATCGCAGGGGGCATGGACGGCGCTCCCAACAAGCTGTCGCTGCGCACCGGCAGTGTCGAAGAGCACGAGATCGAAACCACCGCGTTCTACGTCGATCACCAGCCCGGTGAGGGCTACGCCTATCGCTACGGCGGCGGAGGAGGTTGGGGCGATCCGACCGAGCGCGATCCGCAAGCGGTGCTCGACGACGTGCTCGACGAGTACGTGTCGATCGAGGCCGCCGAACGCGACTACGGCGTCGTTCTGACCGGGACTCTCGAGGAGCTCGACCTGGCGGTCGACGTCGAGGCGACGGCGCAGCGCCGCGCTACGATCCGAAGCGAGCGCGGCCGCGATGCGTAAGGCAGGAGCCGCTGCGGCTCGCCGGGTGGCGGCGGGTGAGGGGATGTATCGAATCGGAATCGACGTAGGCGGGACGTTCACCGACCTCGTGCTCGCCCGGCCGAACGGCTCGGTCATTCTCGAGAAGAGTCCGACCACACCCACCGATCAATCGATCGGCGTCGTGCGCGGCATCGAGAGGCTGGCGGCGCGGGAAGGGCTCGATGCGCGCGCCTTGTTGCGGACGACCCAAAGCATCGTGCACGGCACCACCACCGCCGACAACGCCATGATCGAGATGAGCGGCGCCGTGACCGGTCTGATCACGACGCGCGGGCATCGCGACGAGATCGAGTTGCGCCGCGGGTTCAAGGAGAACATCTGGGATCCGGCGTTGCCGCCGCCGCCGCCGATTGCGCAACGGCGTCGCCGTATCGGCGTCACCGAACGGCTGGACTTCCGAGGCAACGTCGTCATCCCGCTCGACGAGGACGACGTTCGGCGCGCTCTCCACCGCCTGGCCAAGCAAGGGGTCGAGTCGCTCGCGGTCGTCTTCATGTTTTCGTTCATCAACCCGGCGCATGAGCGCCGTGTCCGCGAGATCGCCGCCGAGGAAGCGCCGGAGATGGCGGTGTCGCTATCGCACGAGGTGATGCCGTCGGCGCCCGAGTTCGAGCGCACCAGCACGACCCTGGTCAACGCGTTCGTCGGACCGCGGATCGATCGTTACCTTTCGCGCCTGGTCGAGCGGCTGCGCGAGGCCGGCTTTCGACGCGAGCTGCTGGTGATGCAGTCGAACGGCGGAATCATGACGCCGGACTATATCCGTAAGCGGCCGGTGACGGTGCTGGCATCGGGGCCGACCGGCGGTGTGATCGCAGCCTGTGCGGTTGCCGACAAGGCCAAGCGACGCGACTTCGTCTGTGCCGATATGGGCGGTACGAGTTACGACATTTGCCTGATTCGGGACGGTCGCCCTGAGATCAAGTCGGGTTGGAATTGGCACCATCGCTACGTCATCGGTCTGCCGATGGTCGACATCCACTCGATCGGGGCGGGCGGCGGTTCGATCGCCTCGGTGGTGGCCGGCGCCCTACACGTCGGCCCACGCAGCGCCGGGGCGGAGCCGGGGCCGATTTGCTACGGCCGCGGCGGTTCCGAAGTGACGGTTACCGATGCGAATGCATTCCTGGGTTTTCTCAACCCGGACGACTTTTGCTCGGGTACCATGACCCTCGACGTCGCCGCAGTGCGGGAGGCGATGCGCGACCAGATCGCCCAGCCGCTGAAGCTGGGGGTCGCCGAGGCGGCGTACGGCATCTACCGCTTGGTGAACGCCAATATGGCGAATGCGATCCGCAGGGTCGCGGCCGAACGAGGCACGGATCCGCGCAGCCTGACGCTCGTAGCGTACGGTGGCAACGGTCCCGTTCACGCCACCGCACAGGCGGCCGAGCTCGGCATCGGCGAGGTCCTGGTGCCCAAGACGGCCCCGACCTTCTCAGCGCTCGGTCTGCAACTCTCCGATCACATCGTCGACGAGGTGCGGGCGTATATCGCGCCGTCGAACGAGATCGAGGTTGCGCGCGCGAATAGGCTGTTTGGCGAAATGACCCGCGCGGCCGAGCGCGTGCTCAAGAAGCGCAAGGGGCAGCACCGAGAGGTGCGGCATCAACGCATCATGCACCTGTGCTATCCCGGGCAGACCTTCGACATGCCGGTCGCAGTCGCCGGCGACGGCAAGCTCGGCAAGGCGGAGCTTGCGGCGACGATCGAACGCTTCCACCAGCAACACGAAGAGCTTCACACCTATTCGTCGCGCGAGGAGATCCCGGTGCTGCGGAGCCTGCGGGTGACCAGCGTCGGGATCACCGAGAAGCCCGCGCTGCCGACGATCGGGCGGTCCAGCAAGCACCCCACTCGCAAGGGCAAGCGCCGCGCCTACTTCGACGGGAAGTGGCTCGAGACGCCGGTATACGACGGCTCTCTTTTGAAGGTTGGCCACAAGGTGCGCGGACCGGCGATCGTCGAGGAGCCGTTCACGACGATCGTGCTGCATCGAGGACAAAGCGCCTCACTCGATCGCCACGGCAACTACCGCATCGCGGTCGGACGACCGCGCGGTCGCTGAGCGATCGACGGGCATCGCGTGCGCTCGAGAGCTCTCGTCTTCCTGGCGCTGATCGGCGCGGTCGGGGTTGGCCTGGTCGCGTGGCCGCGACAAACGCGCATTCCGAATCCGATCGAGGCCAGGTTCGAACTGGTACTCGGTGAGATCTACGACGCCGCTCGATGGGTCCGGCGCTTGCCTGTCGATCTCGCGCTGCCGGTGCTGGCTCGCTCCAAGATTCGCGGTTTTCTCTCCGATCTCGATCTCGAGCCGGATGCGAAGGCACGGGTACTCCAGCGTCTCGACTCGGAAGCGTTCGTCGATGAAGTCGTCCCCTTCGCGCTCGCGCTGCGCGATGTGTACATGGTGTCGGACGAGTGGCAGCCGGAGACATTCGACGCTTGGCTGCGTCGGTCCTACCGGCGCGACGAGCAGATCCCGGGGTTCGAGCACTCGATGTTCTCCTGGCAACCCGAAGACCATGCCGAGGAGCGGGAGGAGACGTCGGGTCCCGGCTTCGACGACGAGCTGACCGCTCTCCTGGTGGAGCTCTACGACGCGCTCTACCTGCGCGACCAAGCTACCGATGAATCGCTGAGCGATCAGTTGGCTTGCGCGCGTCGCGATACGGAGGCTGCGCGCGCACCGGCCGCGCGCAGAGTGCTGCCGGTGGTGCGCGAGCTTCTCGTCGAAGTGCGGCGTCGGTTTTCGGCCGAGAGCGAGATCGGTTCGGCGATCGGTGGAATCCTGGACGACGCCGATAGACTCGAGGCGGTGGCGATTTCGCTGGTGCACTTCATCGACGACTTCGTTTGCAGTCACTACCGGATCTTCGCGACGCGAGTCTTGCGTGAGCAGCAGCTCGACGGCTGGATGCGGGGCGAGCTCGGCAAACCCGGCGGCGGCCAGCTCTGGTCTTACTTGGAATGGGCCCAGAAGCAGCGGCGCCACGGCGTCCTCGTCGTCGTCGACGGTTTACAGGGTCACTTGGTCGAGGCGCTATCGACGGGACGCGAGGGGCGCGCGTTTCTGCATCGGATCGATGGCGAGCAGCGTCGGGGAGCATCGATGTCGCTCCCCGACGGGGCGAAACGCGCGCCGGAGCAGCGCACCGAGTTCCTGCAACGCGTCGCCGCCGACGGGATTGCCGACGATCGCTACCTGGGGTTCTTCAAGGCTCTCTATGCCGAGCCCAGTGGGATCGCCAAGGTCGGCGTCTCGACGACGCCGACTATCAGCGTGCGCAATCTTCCGCTCGCCAAGACCGGAGCCCCGGTGGCGGGCGACGGCGCGACCTCGATTCCGAACTTTCATTTCGTCGATCGAGAGGTGCGACCGCAGGGGCGAGCCTATTACTTCTTCGGCAACGACGCCCTCCAGCTGGCACCGATGGCGCACGGCGCCGGCATGAGGTCGCTTTTCGATCGCCTGCCGCTGAGTCAGTCGTTCTCGTGCGGGGCGCAGTACGACAGCGGGGCGCACTACCGGGTCGACCCGTTCATCAATTTGGCTCTCGGTGAGAAGATGAGAGACTTTGCCGAGCTGCGCTGTCTCGGGGAGCTGCGGCGCAGGGCGGCCCACGAGAAGGAGCTGGGCGGGCTACGGGCGGAGTTGCTCGCCAAGCGGCCGGTGTTGAGCGAGCGCTTTGGCTGGCTCAAGGTCGTGAGCCGCTGGATCCAGCGCGACGAGTACAAGCTTGCCGAACGCCTCGTACGGCGCATCGCCGAGCTCGAGGCCGAAGCGATGCCGGAGCTGACCGTCTACTACAATCCATGGCCGGATCACTTCGCGCACTTCACCGGTCCGTTTGCCGACGAAATATTGGCGCCGAGCGGAGAATTGAATCGGCTCGATTATTGGCTCGGGATGTTGAGCGACATCTATCGGGAAGCGGGAGTCGCCCCGCGAACGTTGTTCGCCATGACCGGCGACCACGGTCTGTCGCCGGTATTCTCGATGCTGAATCCCGAAGTCGCGGTGTTCGAACCTATGCGCGCGCGGGGGACTCCGTTTCGCATCGAGAAGATCTCGTCCGACGAGGGTGAGGGGCCGAAGCTTACCAATCCGCTCAACCCGCCGTCGATGAAAGGCTTCGACGCCGTCGTCGCATCGACCGCCGGCGGCAACTATATGATCGACCTCTTCGTCGATCAGGGGGAGAACTGGAGCCGCCAGCCGCTTCGTTCCGAGGTCGAGCGCCTACAGCTACTCGGCGGCGGCGCGCCGCTCGACCTGGTCACGGAGATTTACCGGCATCTCGCAGACACTCTCGACTACATGGTGTTGCGTGCGGCACCGTGCGACGTGTCCGGAGGCGAGGTGGTGGCGATCGGTCGCATCGACGGCGCGCGCGCCGAGGCGAGCATCGTGCGGCGCGGGCGCCGCATCCGGATCGAACAGCGCGGTGGAGATCTGCTGTCACTTTCTTCGACGACTCCCTACGAAGAGCTCGACGAGCGGCAGATTGCCGAGTATCGGCGGCTTTACGAGAGATGTGTCGTAGCCGCGCAAGGCGACCGGCCCGAGTCGTGGTGTGACGAGGACGCGTGGCGAGTGCTGACCAGCTATACGGCGCGACCGGACAGCGTGGTCCAACTCGCGCACCTGTACGACACCGACCGCGCCGGGACCATCAACCTCTTCCCGCGTCTCGGGATCGGCTACAACACCGTCGTTCCGGGGCGCCATGCCGGTGAGTCTTTTCACGAGAAGGACGCCTTCGTCGGCGCCTGGGGCGAACCGGTCGAGCGAGAG
>JANQHZ010000658.1 GCA_028282445.1 Candidatus Binatia bacterium
TCTTGATCGAGCTTCTCGATCGCCTCCCGCTCGCGAGCCAGGGATTCTCGCAGCGAGCGCACGTCATCGCCCATCGCCTGCAACCGGGCTCGATTTCGATCCAGCTCGATCTCCGCCTCGCGCAGGTACTGCTTGAGAAGCAGCGAGCGCTCTTCCAGCGATTCGACCATACCGTGCGCATCGGCGCGCAACAGAGCCGCAACTCGCTCTACGAGGCGCATCACTGCACCGCCTTCTTGGAACCGACCCGACGCGCATCTTTCGCAGCCGCCCCCTTCGCCTTGCCCAGCAGATTCTGGCGCGTCGCTTGCTCCTCCCGGCTCCCTTCGAAGGCCTGCTTTACCTCGGCCTCGAGCTCGTCCAGCTCTTCCAGCTTCGCCGCGACCGGAGCGGAGTCGATTTGCCTGTTGATCGACCCGGCCCGGCGTCGGAACGCGCCGACCGCGGACAGCGCTTCGGAGAGCTTTCCCTCCTTGACCTTCTTGGCGACGTCGTCCTGCATCGCGTTGTAGTCCTCGATCGCCACCGAGAACGAGAGTACGTCCGAATCGAAGCCGGCGAAGTACTCGTTCTCGCTCTTCACACACGCCACTACCGGAACCTCGTCGAGCCGCACCTCGTGGCGCCCGCTGTCGATCGAATAGGCGAGCGACAGCTCTCCAAGTTCGTAGTCGCCGAGGCGGTGGTTGGGGATCGCAAACGTAACCCACAGGCGGCGTACCTGTCCGGAGAACATCGAACCGGGCCGCACCACGACTGCGCCGGCTACGCTGGCAAGAGGATATCCGGAAACATCGGTGACTCGAACGCCATTACCGGGAGCAATGCGCAACGCCACCCCGGACGCAACCGTGGTACGCGCCGCGTCGAACTCGCGGGCAAAGACCTCGGCCAAGTCTTCCGCATGGCGGACGTAGTAGTAGTTGCCCGTTCCGGCGTCGGCGATTGCCGTCATCAACTCTTCGTTGAAGTCGTCACCGACGCCGATCGTCGAAAGCATGAACTCTCCCTGTGCGGCCGTAGCCGCCCGCGAACGAAATCCGGTCAAGGTCGAATCGCCCTCGTTGGCGAGTCCGTCCGAGATCAGGATGAGATGAGGAACTCGACCGGCGGTACGGCCCGAACCGATGAGCGAGAGTCCGTTGTCGAGTCCGCTCGACATGTTGGTGCCACCGCCGGGCGCGATTGCGTTCAGGGTCCGGTGGATCCTTGCGGGCGCTTGCTCGTCGTAGGGGGTCAATGGAACGTCGACGCGTGAGTCGCTCGCATAGCTGACCAGCGCGAATCGGTCTTGCGGTCGCAAATGGCCGAGAAGCTCGCGAACCGACGCGCGGGCGTGGAAGATCTTGTCTCCCGCCATCGAGCCCGACCGATCCAGGACGATCACCAGATCTGTCGGGCGTCGGAACCCGGCAGTCGAAGGAACCTCGTCCGCCCCGATCACGACCTCCATGCGTGCAACGCCGTCTCCTCCCTGCAGAACGGCAGTGCGATCGAGACGCCCACTGAAAGAAAGCGGACCGACCGTGGAGCTACCGAAGGTTGTAACACCGGTATTCGAACCGACCGCCTTGGCTCGAACGATCGCTCCGGTCACGGCCGTTGCCAGCAAGAGCAGGCCGGCGATCGTCCATCGCATACGCTTCGTCTTCATCAGGTACTCCTCCTTGGTTGGGATGACGCTGCCGCGACACCTCGTTGGCGTTGTGCAAAGGAAGACGAACGGAACCGCGAGATAGTCTGTAAAAGAAACGTAAATCGCCGCGATCGGATCGCCGCAGCGTGTACTCGCGACTCGGAAGGCCTAGACTGATGTCGATGTCGGAGCAGTGCGCCATCTTGGTCGTCGAAGACGAAGCGTCGATCCGCGAGGGTTTGTGCGACATTCTCGAGTATCACGGGTACAAGCCCTG
>JANQHZ010000667.1 GCA_028282445.1 Candidatus Binatia bacterium
GCGGCGCCTACCGCGTTCTTGGGTTTTGTACTCGAAGGGTTTGGCTCCCTTTTTCATCCTGCGCCAGCTCTCACGGCGTACATCATGACTCTGTGGTGAAATTGTTCTGCGCTACGAGTCGGCGCGGCGGGTGTGGGGTTCTTGATCGGCCGGGTCGAATGCCGACGGGTCTTTAAAGGACGGTGGTTGGTGACCGTTGAGGGCGCCGTTCGAAGCGCTGCTCGATGCCGTTCGCCGGACGACCTTGCCAGCCGACTTTTTCGCGGCGCCGATGGTCTTGAGTCCGTTGCGCGCTTGGATGCGGATCATGCGTAGCCAGCGCCTGGCAAAGGCGAACTCGGCGCCGAGGATCGCCAGCCCGGTCGGGATGACGACGAAGGCCGGACCGGGCAGAACCAACATGGCGATCCCGACCAGAATGATCGAAACACCGACGACGCCGATGACGATGCGGCGGGCCGATTTGTAGGTAATTCGGAGCGCCTTCCAGAAGGACGATCTGGGGTCCGGAGACTTCATGCAATCGCAATTATGGGCATGGGCCATGTCGTTCGGCAACTGGAAAGAAAATCTCCACGGCCACGGCGGGTTGTGGTAGCGTTCGCCCCAAAAAACGGAGGTGGCGTGCATGAAATCAGTTCGCGACTTACTCGCAGAGAAGGGGGATTTCATCTGGTCGGTGACTCCCGGCGCGACGGTCTTCGAAACCCTCCAGCTGATGGCCGAGAAGGAAATCGGTGCGGTGCTCGTCGTTTCCGGTGGTAAGACCCTCGGGATTTTCACCGAGCGTCACTACGCGCGCGAGGTGATCCTGAAAGGCAAGGCCTCGAAGGACACGCCGGTGAGCGAGGTGATGGAAACGCAGGTGGTCTACGTGAAACCCGACCAGACGATCGAAGACTGCATGGCGCTGATGACCGACAAGAGGGTGCGGCATCTACCGGTGCTGGACGACGGTCACGTGCGTGGCTTGTTGTCGATCGGCGACGTCGTCAAGGCGACCATCTCCGAGAAGCAGTTCATGATCGAGCAGCTGGAGAACTATATCGCCACCGGCTGACCTTCGGCAGCCCTGATACGGCTCAGTCCCAGTCGACGATCGGCCAGCCACGTTGGCGTGCGACGCGTTTGAGCCGCGGGTCGGGATGGACGACCACCGGGTTGCCGACCGCGTCGAGCATCGCCAGGTCGGAGACCGAATCGCTGTAGAACCACGAGTCCTCCAGCCGGCCGCCGGCCTTCTCGAGGAAGCGTTTGGCGACGGTGACCTTGCCGCGCTTGTAGCACAACGGCTCGATCGCTCTGCCGGTATAGCGACCGTCCGGTCCGACTTCGAGTTGGTTGCTCAGGTAGTCGTCGAGTCCGAGGTCGCGCGCGACGTGCGCCGAAATGTAGTTGGACGACGACGTCAGCAAGACCAGTCGATCGCCCGCTTCCCGGTGTTTCTCGATCGCGAGGCGAGCGCCGGGTCGATAGGTGCCGCGGATCCATCGATCGTAGAACTCTGCAACGCGCTCTTCCATCTCGGTCTCGGGGAGCCCGGCGATCTCCGCGACTGCATCCCGCAGTTGCGCGTCCATCGACGTCGCGCCGAGGCTATAGCGAATCACCCAGCCGAGGCCTTGTAGGGCGCGCATGCGCGATACCCGCCCGGCGGCGAGCTCGAAGCGAATCCAGGAGGTCGCGGAGTTGCCGGGGATTAGCGTCTTGTCGAAGTCGAAGAAGGCGAAGCGGCTCATTGCCGATCGGTTCCGACCGCGCGACGTACGATGTTCTGAATGATTCGCGGCTTGGTCTGGAGCACATCTTCGAGCGGCCGGTCCCAGCGCAGGATGCTGATGTGGTTAGCGTAGAGAAGCGCTGCATCCGGGTCGTGCCGGCGCAGGGCGACGATGTAGCCGAGGTAGCCCGCGAAGGGGATACAGGAGATCAGGAAGACCGGTAGCGAGTGGACGTGGGCGTGGTCGGGGCGCCGGCGGAGAACTTCGGTGGCGCGCGCCCCGGCGACCCAACTGCCGCGCAGCAACGAGCCGATCGGGAGCGGCACCACGACCTTGCTGGCGCCGATGCCGAGATGCACGGCGAGGTGGCGGATGATGTAGTTGGTTCTCGCCGTCACGCCCGCGAGAGCGACGCGCAGTCGCTCCGCTTGCTCGTCGGTGATGTGTTTGGCGTCGTGCAGCCTCGCCACCGTGGCGAGCAAGAGCTTCTCGTCGTGCAAGTCGCGCTGGATCATGCGCACCGCGTGCATGCGGCTGGTGCGGGAACTTTCACTCACGCTAGGAGC
>JANQHZ010000681.1 GCA_028282445.1 Candidatus Binatia bacterium
GCCCTGTGCTCGGACGACTCGGTCAACGAGATGCCGTTCTACGTCATGGACTACACGCCGGGGATCGTGCTGCTCAACGAGCTACCGGACGACTACGCGGCGCAGCCCAAAGATCGCCGCCGAATGTGCGAAGCGATGGTCGACACCCTGGTGCGGCTACACGCCGTCGACTACCGCGACGTGGGGCTCGAAGACTTTGGTCGCCCCGAGGGCTATCTCGAACGTCAGGTCCGGCGCTGGTCACAGCAGTGGGAGCGCTCGAAAACTTCCGAGCTGCCCGAGATCGACGAGCTGATCCCCCGGCTCCAACGCGCGCTGCCGGAATCCCCGCCCCCGACCATCGTCCACGGTGACTATCGCCTCGGCAACATGGCGCTCGACCCAAACGATCCGGGACGTGTCGTCGCCGTATTCGACTGGGAGATGTCCACCCTCGGCGACCCGCTCGCCGACCTCGGTTACTGCCTCATCTACTGGGTCGACCGCGGCGATTCGTTCTCGACCAGCAGTATCGGTACGGCGTCGGCGTTCACAGCACTCGACGGCTTCATGAGCCGAGCCGAGCTGATCGAGGAGTACGCCCGCCGCAGCGGGCGCGACGTCGGCGCCATCGACTTCTATCAGGTCCTGGCTCTCTACAAGCTCGCGATCATCAGCGAAGGCATCTACGCCCGCTTCATCAAGGGGCAGACGCTCGGCGACGACTTCAAGAACACGATGCGCGCAGCAGAATCGCTCGCGAAACGAGCGCTTCACATCGCGCAGACCTCGTCCGACCCGAATCTAAAGTAGCGTCGGAAAATCGAGCAGTCGGTGTCGATTCGCAAGAATCGAAACCGCAGATGAACACAGATCAACGCTGATGCCGATTGGCCTTGTAGGTTGGATCGCGAGTTCGGCTCGGACTTGCTAGCGAGTACGGCGGCCCTCGGGCCGCCGCCGTAGGCCATTCCGATGGCGGCCCGAGGGCCGCCCTACGAGCTTCCGAGCTCGATCAGCGTTCATCTGCGGTTTCAGTCTTAGCGGTTTCAATGTCGCCGGTAGCGCGCGATCAGGGCGTTGGTCGAGCTGTCGTGATCCAAGTCCGGGTCGGACTCGGACTGCAGCTCCGCGGCGATCTTCCCCGCCAGGACCTTGCCGAGCTCGACACCCCATTGGTCGAAGGAGTTGATCCCCCAGATCACGCCCTGGGTGAACACCTTGTGCTCGTAAAGCGCGATCAGGGCGCCGAGCGCGTGCGGCGTCAAGGCGTCGACCAGGATGGTATTGCTCGGGCGGTTGCCCGGAAACGTCCGGTGCTGCACCAGCTCCTCCTCGATGCCGGACGACCGCACCTCGTCGGAAGTCTTGCCGAACGCGAGCGCCTCGCTCTGCGCGAACAAGTTGGCCATCAGTAGGTCGTGATGCAGCGGCAGGTCGTGTGACGGCTCGATCGCTCCGATGAAGTCGCAGGGCACCAACTTCGTCCCTTGGTGCAGCAGCTGAAAAAACGCGTGCTGCCCGTTCGTTCCCGGCTCGCCCCAGACGATCGGACCGGTCTGCCACTGCACCGGCTCACCGTCGAGCTGCACCCGCTTCCCGTTGCTCTCCATGTCGAGTTGCTGGAGGTACGCGGCGAAGCGAGCGAGATCCTGGTGGTAGGGCAAAACTGCCGTCGATTCCGCGCCGTGATAGTTCGCGTACCAGATCCCGATCAGCGCGAGCAGCACCGGCAGGTTCCGCTCGAAAGGAGTATCGCGGAAGTGCTGGTCCATCGCGCGAAAGCCGGCCAGCATTTCACCGAAGCGCTCGGGACCGATGGCAACCATCAGGGAGAGGCCGATGGCGGACGGCAGCGAGTAGCGGCCGCCGACCCACTCCCAGAACTCGAACATATTCGCCGGATCGATCCCGAAGCTCTCGACTTCGGCGCGGTTGGTCGAGACCGCAACGAAGTGTTTGGCCACAGCGGCCTCATCGCCGAGGCCATCCACCAACCACTGGCGAGCGGTGCGCGCATTGGTCAGCGTTTCCAGCGTGGTGAAGGTCTTCGAGCATACGATGAACAGGGTCGTGGCCGGGTCCAACCCGGAGCAAGCCGCCGCGAAATCGGCGCCGTCGACATTCGAAACGAAGCGCACGTCCAGCTCCGGGTCGGCATGCGCGCGCAAGGCCCGGTACGCCATCGCCGGCCCCAGGTCGGATCCGCCGATACCGATGCTGACGACGTGGCGAATGCGGTCGCCGCGAAAGCCGCGCCAAAGGCCGCCGCGCACCCGGTCGGCGAAGGCGCCCATGCGATCCAAGACGGCGTGCACTGCCGGGACGACGTTTTCTCCGTCGACCTCGATCGCGGCGTCGCGGGGTGCTCGTAACGCGGTGTGCAACACCGCCCTACCCTCGGTCGAGTTGATCTTGTCGCCGCCGAACATCGCTTCGATCCGTGCCCGCAGACCGCGCGCCTCAGCAAGCGCTACCAACAGGCGCAGAGTCTCCGCGCTCAGGAGATTCTTCGAGTAGTCGAGGAACAGACCGGCTCCTTCGACGCTCAGCGCATCGGCCCGGCCGGAGTCTTCAGCGAAAAGCCGGCGCAGCGAAATCTCTCGCATGCGGTCTCGGTGCCGAGCCAGCGCTTCCCATTCAGGGCACTGATCGAGTTGGGCAATATCTTCACTCATTCGAGCCTCCAGCGCGTCGACGACGCAGCTTGCCTGCTTCCTTCGTGCCGATAATTCCCGGCATCGGCAACCGGGGGAAGACCGGCTACATGGAATGGAGTTCGTCGCCAGAGCGCACGTTGACAATCGACGGGCGGGTCAGTTTGATGCGCGAGAAGATGACCGACCATCGATTCGATCTCAGCGGCAAAGTCGCATTGATCACGGGCGGAAGCCGTGGATTGGGGCGGGCGATGGCGCTGGGCTTCGCGGAGT
>JANQHZ010000683.1 GCA_028282445.1 Candidatus Binatia bacterium
ACTCCTAGAGCTCCGGCCGAAAAATGGACTCCGGCTGCAAATCGCCATGCATCCGCGATCGCTGCGTCGCGAAACGCTCGACGTATCAAGAGATACGAATTCACATTTCACTCCTTGCGCTCCCGGCGCCTGCCGATTTTCGCCTCGAAGCCGTTTTCCGGCCAGGCCTCTAGGCGATTCCAACCCTCGACTAGCGCCGCGTGACTCCGTAGGTTTGAGGCGTGAAGTTCGTCCACGCCGCCGATCTGCATCTGGATAGTCCGTTGCGCGGGCTGGAACGCTACGAGGGGGCACCGGTCGATCGGCTGCGCGGCGCAACGCGCGCGGCGATGGAGAACCTGGTCGAGCTGTGCGTCGGCGAGCGGGTGGACTTCGTGGTACTGGCCGGCGATCTCTACGACGGCGATTGGCGAGACTACTCGACTGCGCTGTTCTTTGCGTCGCAGCTATCGCATCTCCGCCAAGCCGGCATCCGGGTGTACTGGTTGCGCGGTAATCACGATGCCCAGAGCCAGATCACCAAGCACCTGCGGCTACCCGAGAACTCCTTCGAGTTTTCGAGCCGGCGTCCGCAGAGCTTCGTGCTCGACGATCTCGGGGTGGCGATCCATGGACAGGGCTTCGCCAAGCGCGCGGTGACCGACGATCTCGCGGCCAAGTACCCAGCTTCGATCGACGGTTACTTCAATATCGGAGTCCTGCACACATGTGTGAGCGGCCGCGCCGGCCACGAGCCGTACGCGCCGTGCAGTGTCGAGACTTTGGTCGCCAAAGGTTACGACTACTGGGCGCTCGGGCACGTGCACAGGCGCGAGGTCCTGCATCGAGACCCGTGGGTTGTGTTTCCCGGCAATCTGCAAGGACGCCACGTACGGGAGACAGGTGCCAAGGGCGCGACCTTGGTCACCGTCGAGGACGGAGAAGTGGCCGATGTCGCGCACCAGCCGGTTGACGTGTTGCGCTGGGCAAGGGTCGAAGTCGACGCGGGTTCCTGTGTGTCGGGGGACGACGTCGTCGATGCCGTCCGCGCGGCGTTGGAACAGGCCCTCGACGCTTGCGACGGCCGTCCACTTGCCGCTCGTGTCGCGATCAGCGGCGGTAGCCGGGCGCACGACCAGCTTCAGTCCAACCCGGCGCATTGGATGAGCGCGCTGCGAGCGGTTGCGATCGATGTCGAGCCGGAGGCAATCTGGCTCGAGAGAATCGAGCTCGCGACCGACCCCGCGATCGACTTCAGTGCACTGGATCAGCGCGACGACGCGGTCGGGCAACTGGTCCGCTCGCTACGCGAGATTGCCGGCGACCCCGATTCTATCGAGGCGTTGTCCGACTCGCTGGCCGACCTGCGCGCCAAGCTACCCGCCGAGTTGCGCGGAGACGACGATCCGACTGCCGCCGCAGCCCTCCGCGAGGCGATCGGGGATGTCGAGCGCCTGTTGGTCTCGCGGTTGCTCGACGGTGATTCGTCATGAGGTTTCGCAGTCTCCGGCTGCTCGCGTTCGGGCACTTTACCGACGTCGAGATCGATCTCGGTGAAGAGCCGGCGCTGCACGTCCTCTACGGACCGAACGAGGCTGGGAAGAGCACGGCGCTGCGCGCGATTACCGGACTCCTGTACGGGATCCCGCCCACGACCGCTGACGCTTATCTCCATCGCATGCCCGAACTGAGGATCGGTGCAGAGTTGTCGCAGAACGGGTCGGCCCTGTCGGTGGTTCGCCGCAAAGGCAATACCAACACCCTGCTCGACGCCGAGGGTGGTGAGCCGGTACCGGAAGTCGCGCTACGCGCCATGCTCGGCGGTGTCGACGAACCTACCTATCGCGCGATGTTCGGCCTCGATCACATCAGCTTGCGGCAAGGCGCCGAGGCGCTGCTCAGTGGCGGCGGCTCGGTGGGAGAGACTCTGTTCGACGCAGGAATGAGTGGCCGCGGTATTCAGCGGGTGCTGGCCGACTTGCGCGCGGAAGCGGACGAGCTTTACCGTCCGCGCGGACAGCGGCAGGCGGTCAACGAGGCCCTGCGTCGGTTCAAGCAGGCGCGTGAGCGCCGCGTCAGTGACAGCGTGCGTCCCGATGCCTGGATTCTACAGGTCGAGGAGCTCGATCGGGCGCGCGCAGCCAGCGCCGACGCCGGCGAGCGGCGGCGCGACCTCGTGGCCGAGCAAAACAAACTGAGGCGGGCGCAGCGGGTGCTGCCGATGCTGACCAAGCGTCGCGGACTCCTGGAACGGCGCGCTGCGCTCGGCGAGGTCGTGCGCCTCGATCCGGCAGCGGTTTCGCGGCGGACCGAGGCGCAGCGAGTTCTCGACGAGCGGTCGCGCGATTCTCATCGGCTCGGCGAGGACGTCGCCGAGCTGGAAAACCGACTGGCGGCCCTGGTCGTGCCCGCGCCTCTGGCGGCGCTCGATTCCGGGCTCGTCGAGGAGCTCTATGGACGTCTCGGCCAGCATCGCAAGGCGTTGATGGATCTACCAAAACGGGTGGCCGAGCTGCGGATGCGAGAGACCGAGGTCGCGCGGCTTGCGTCGATGGTCGGATTGGACCCCGAACCTGCCGGCTTCGAGCGAGCTCGGATCGGGCTGAGCGTGCAAGCGCGCGTCAAGACTCTCGCGAAGCGTAGGTGGGCTCTCGATACCAGCGTCGACGACCTGCGCGGGCGACTGAAGGAACGCGAGGCGGACCTCGCCGACCTGGAGACAAGAGTCGCGCAGCTGCCGGTACCGCCCGACGACGACATGCTGACCGTCGCTCTCGAGTCGAGCCGTTCGGTTGCGGAGCTTCCCGAAACGCTCGCCCGAATCGACGCCGAGGCGTCGGCCGTCGAAAGGCAGCGCAATGCGGACCTTGCTCGGTTGACGCCTTGGTGCGGCGACGCCGCGGCGCTCGCTCGCCTGGCGATTCCCTCGTGGGAAACCATCGATCGGTTTTCACGTGAGATGGACGGTCTAGCGAGCGAGCGCGCCGACCTTTCGCGTCGCAACGACGAGTTGGAGCGGCAAGACGCGGAGAATCGGCGGAAGAATCGGGCGCAAGAGGAGCTCGGGGTACCGCCGAGCGAAGCCGACCTGAGCGCGGCGCGCGCGCGCCGCGACCATCTGTGGGAGGGGATCAAGTCGAGCAACACCGTCGTTTCGCCCAGTGCTGCGAGTGAGCTCGACGAGGCGCTGCTGATCGCGGACGAGTCGGCGGACCGTTTGCGTCGCGAGGCGGAACGCGTAGCCGCGGTTGCGAGCCTGCGCGCCGAGGCCGAGTTCCTCGCCGATCGGGCGGCCACCTTGTCTCGGGAGGATGGAGAGTTGGCGGCTCGCGAGAACGACCTCGGCAAGCGTTGGCGATCTGTCTGGAGCGGCTTGGGATTCGAAGCCCGGTCGCCTGCCGAGATGCGCGATTGGAGCCGGAATGCCAGCGCTGCCTTGGAGGCGAGCGTGCGTTTGGACGCACTGGCCACCGAACAGTCTCGCTTGCGCGAGCGGATCGACGATATCCGTGGACAGCTCATCCGTTCGTTGCAAGCCGCCGGCGGAGACGAGCTCGACGATCGTCCGTTCGATGACTTGGTGCGGCGGGCCAAGTCGGTTGGCGCAGAGCGGGAGCTACGACGTCGCGAGCAGCGCGACGCCCAGCGCGCGCTCGAGACGCTCGAGCGAGAAGTCGCGCGCGAGCGACGGTCCCTTTCGGAGAAGGAAGCTCAGCTCGCCGATTGGGAGAGCGAGTGGGCAACGTCGGTAGCGGCGCTCGGCTTGTCCGGTGAAGTGTCGACCGACGAGGCCTTGGCCGTGCTCGACGGCATGGTTGGGCTCGCTGCCAAGATTGACGAGATGGAGAGCATGCGCGCCAGAGTCGCCGCGATCGAGCTCGATATCGCGACGTTCTCGGCAGATGTTGGCAAGGCGGTACGAGAGGCGGTTCCCGAGCTCGCCGATGTGGATGCCGCCGAGGCGGCGGAGCAGCTCTTTCATCGACACCAGCGAGCGGTCAACGACCTCGAGTCGCGGCGTGCGCTCGAGCAGACGATCGAGGGAAAAAGCCAGCAGCTCAGACGCCTCGCCGTCGAGAGCGAGGAGGCGTCGAACGAGCTGCGTTCGTTGATGGCGGATGCAGGGATCGGTGACCTGGCCGCATTGCAGCGCGCGGAAGAGAAGTCGAGCGAAGCGGCGCGGTTGGATCAGTCGCTCGCGGAGGTCGAGCGCGAGCTGCTGGAAGCGGGAGAGGGCGCCGATATCGAACAGTTGCTCGAGCAGACCGCCGGCGTCGACGTCGACGGGGCGCGTGCCCGGCTGCAGGAGCTCGACGACGAGATCGAAGCACTCACCGACGAGATCGACCGCTTGGGACGGGATATCGGTTCGAAGGAGAGCGGACTGGAGGTGCTCGAGAACGAGCGTGGCGCGGCCGATGCTGCGGCTGCCGAGCAGGAGGGTCTCGCCGATCTGGACGCGCGCGTCCGTCGTTTCGTTCGCGTCAAGCTGGCCGCCGAGATTCTCGAGAGCGAGGTCGAACGCTACCGGCAGCAGAATCAGGGGCCGATCTTGACGCGCGCCAACACCTATTTCCCTCGACTGACGCTGGAAGCGTACCGCGAACTTCGAGTTGGCTACGATGCGAAAGACGAGGAGGTCCTGCGCTGCGTGCGCGCCGACGGGACCGAAGTCGATATCGAGGCGCTCAGCGACGGTACGCGGGATCAACTCTACCTATCTCTCCGACTCGCAACGCTCGAACACTTCGCTCAGAGTCACGATCCGCTGCCGCTGGTCATGGACGATGTATTCATTCACTTCGACGACCAGCGCGCCAAGGCGGCTCTCGAGGTACTCGGCAGCTTTGCCGAACACACTCAGATCCTTTTCTTTACGCACCATGCTCGACTAGCCGAGCTCGCTCGAGACGTGGTTCCCGAGCGCCGTCGAGTCGACCACGACTTGTCGGAGCTACGAGAGGGAGGGGGTCGGTGATGTCGGACGACCGCGACACGACCGAGCGCGTGTCGCCAAGCATGCGCTGGTCGATTGCCGCGCTCGCCTGCCTTGGCGCCGGGTGCTCGATTCTGGCCGCCGAGCGCGGTGCCGTCGATTCCGGACCGCCGCGAGCCGGGTTCCTGTGCTACCGCGCCGAATCGGCGATCCGAATCGACGGAGATCCGAGCGATCCGGCTTGGCTCAATGCGCAGTCGATCGACAACTTTGCCGCGCCCGGAGATCTCGACGAGCGCCGAGCGGACGGTCGCACGATCGCACGACTGCTCTGGGACGACGACTATCTGTACTTCGTCGCCGAGATGGATGACGGCGCGATCGTGGTTTCGTCCCAACAAGACGACGAGCGCCTGTGGTGGGGCGACGTGTTCGAGCTGTTCTTCAAGCCGCACGGGGACGGGCGCGGATACTACGAGTTTCAGGTCAACCCAGCCAATGCGCGTCTCGATATGTACCTGCCGCACCGTGCCCGCGACGCCTACGAGCGCTGGCGCGCAGCGCAAGCTTTCGATTGGGAAACGGCCGTGCAATTGACGGCTGCCGGATGGGTGGTCGAGGGCAGGATCCCGTGGAGCGACTTCGCGCCGACCGGCGGAGCCGCCCAACGAGGCGATGTCTGGCGCTTCGCACTCGCTCGCTATGATTACGACGGCTTCGAAGCGCCTTTGCTGTCGAGCAACTCCTTGTTGTCGGAGGCCGACTTCCATCGCCATGAGGAGTGGTCGGACTTGCTCTTCATGAAGGCCGCGGTGCACCCGATTTTCTCGCCGAGGTAAGGCGATCGCGTTTCGACCGACCATGTCGTTCGATTGTGGCTTGGGTCGGTGGCGGTTTCGCGCTAACCATGAAGCCTTATGGATCTCGTAGACTTGCTGTTGGCACCCACCGCTCCGTTTTCGAGGACTTGCCGTGTTCCCACTTCGCTCGACTCGATTTCTCGAATCGGCGATGAAGTGCGTCCGCGCGATGTCGGCGCGACGCGCAGAGGCGTCGATGAAGTCGTTGCCGCTTTCGAGGCTCTCTACCGCACCGGGCTGTATCCGGCGATGCAGCTGTGTGTGCGGCGCGACGGCGGACGCGTGATCCATCGCGCGATCGGCCATGCGCGTGGTAACGAGCCGGGTGCCGATCCGGATGCCGACAAAGTCCCTGTCGAGCTCGACACTCCGTTTTGCGTCTACTCCGCGTCGAAGGCGATCACCGCCATGGCGATTCACAAACTCGACGAAGAACGGCTACTTCATATCGACGACCGAGTGAGCGACTACATTCCGGAGTTCGGCGTCGGTGGCAAGCAGTGGATTACCATCCGCCACGTCGTCGGCCACCGTGCCGGTATCCCCCAGATGCCGCCGGAGGCGATGGATCTCGATCTGCTTACGGATCGCGAAGCGATCGTGAAGATCATGTGCGAGGCTCCGCGCTTGTCACGGCCCGGCCGGCGCCTGGCGTACCATGCGATCAGCGGCGGATTCTTGCTCGGCGAGGTGGTGCGGCGCGCCGCAGGCGAGGACCTGCGATCCTACCTCGGTCGTGAGATCTGCAAGCCGCTCGGGTTTCGTTGGATGAACTACGGAGTGCGGGCGAAGGATGTGGGGCGAGTCGGTCGCGATTCGGTTACCGGCTTGCCGCTCGGCAGGGTGTTGAGCCAACTGTCCGAATCCGTGCTCGGGACGAGCTTCGAGAACGCCGTCGAGATGGCCGGCGACCCACGATTCCTGCGAGGAATCGTGCCGTCCGCGAATATCTGTTCGAACGCCGACGAGCTGTCCGCATTCTATCAGTGTTTGCTGCAGGAAGGTGAGCTCGACGGCGTTCGGGTCTTCGAGCCGCGTACGATTCATCGCGCTACCGCCGAACAGTCGTATTGGGAGATCGACCTTACGCTGGGAATCCCGCTCCGGCACGGGCTTGGGTTCATGCTCGGCAGCGAGGGGCTGAGCCCGTGGGGGCTGGGGGCGTCGCGCGCTTTCGGCCACGTCGGACTCACCAATGTGTTCTCATGGGCCGACCCCGAACGTCGACTCGCGGTCGCGTTGATCACCAGCGGCAAGCCGGTGCTGACGCCGGAGGTCGTCCGTTTGGCGAGCCTGATCAACACCATCGGCACCGTATTCGGTCCGATTCAGGCGCGTTCGCGAAGCACGCGGCAGCGGCACCCGACCCGGCAACGGCGGCAGCGTCGATCGACACGCTCGGCGGCCGCCAAGCGGCGGGTCGCCTGAGTCGAGGCGACGCCGGCCCGGAAGCTGCGGTGTTCCGAGCGAACGAGTCCGGCTGGGAGTGTAGCGGTCGTTGAACTACCTGAGGACGATCGAGCGGGGGTTTGCACTCTGGGTGGCTGTCGCCGGTCTCGTCGGTTACTTCATCCCAACGGCGTTTCGCTGGTTCGCTCCGTACATTGTGCCCGGCCTGGGGGTGATCATGCTCGGTATGGGCGTGACCCTGGTGCCCTCCGATTTTTCGCGAGTGCTTCGACGCTGGCGCGCGGTGGCGGCCGGTGCAGCGGCGCAGTACGGTCTCATGCCGTTCGCCGGCTGGGCGGTTTCCTCGGCGCTCGGTCTGCCGCCCGAGTTGGCCCTGGGAGTACTGCTGGTGTGCTGCTGCCCAGGGGGTACCGCGTCCAACGTGATCGCGTACCTGGCAGGCGCCGACGTCGCCCTGTCGATCTCGCTGACGGCGGTGAGCACCCTGCTGTCGCCGCTGCTGACACCGGTCCTGCTCCTGCTCTACGCCGGCGCCTCGATCGAGGTTCCGGCGTATGCGCAAGCCATCACCATCGCAAAGATCGTCGCGGCCCCTGTGATCGCCGGGCTCGCTCTTCGCTATCTCCTCGACCGGTACGTTTCGCCGCAGCGCACCGAAGGCCTTTTGAGGCTGCTTCCGCTGCTGTCGATCGCGTTCATTGTGCTCATCGTCGGATGCATCGTTGCGCTCAACGCCGACCGGCTCGGGGCGATCGGGCTTGCGGTCGGCGCTGCGGTGGTGACGACCAACGCGATCGGCTTGCTTGGCGGGTACGCAATCGCCCGCGCCCTGGCCTTCGATCGAGCCACCTCTCGGACGGTGGCGATCGAGGTCGGAATGCAGAACAGCGGTCTCGGGGTGGCCCTGGCGAGCGCGCACTTTACAGCCGCCGTCGCTCTGCCCAGTGCTTTCTACAGCTTATGGCACAACCTCTCCGGGCCGGCGCTGGCGGCGCACTGGCAGTCGCGCCCGGGCCGATGACTGCCGATGACTACTGAGCCGGGAGCGGCTCTGGATTGGCCGGACTGGGCTGCGGCGACGGCTGTCCGCGGAAGTCCTCGAGGATGACGTAGAGCGAGGGCACCAGCACGAGCGAGATGGCGGTAGCGAACATGACTCCGAAGGCGAGGGAGATCGCCATCGGGATCAGGAACTGCGCCTGCACGCTTTTTTCCATCATGAGGGGGGTGAGGCCGGCGAAGGTGGTGAGCGAGGTAAGCAGAATCGGTCGGAAGCGTGCGACGCCGGCCTCGCGCACCGCCCGCAACAGCGGCATGCCGGCGGCACGGTGCTCGTTGACGTAGCTGACCAACACCAGGCTGTCGTTCACGACGACGCCGGTGAGCGCGACGAATCCGATGATCGAAAACATGCTGAGGTCCCAGCCGAGAATTGCATGGCCCCAACTCGCGCCGATCAGGCCAAATGGAATCGCGCTCATGATGATCATCGGTTGCCCGTACGATCCGAGGGGAATGGCGAGAAGTGCGTAGATCGCCAAGATGGCGAGCATGAAACCGCGCCCCATGGCTCCCAGGAACTCCGCTTGGTCGCGCTGCTCGCCTTCTAGGCTGTAGCGGACGTTGCGAAACTCGCCGCGCAAGCCCGGAAGAAAGCTCTTCTGCATCGTCTCGATGATCTCGTTCGCGTTGGCGATCTCGACATCGACGTCGGCAGTGACGTTGACGATGCGTTCGCGGTCGACCCTGCGAATGTCGGCGTAGCCGCGACCGATCTCGGTGCGAGCGACCGCTCGGAAAGGCACTTCTCCGCCGTCCGGTGTGCGCACTCTCATCTGTTCGATGTCGGCCAGGGAACGCCGGCTCTCGGCGGGGTAGCGAACCATGACGCGAACGTCGTCACGACCGCGTTGTATACGTTGCACTTCTTCGCCGTAGAAGGCCTGACGCACCTGTCGCCCCAGCTGCGCCATGGTGAGGCCGAGCGCTTCCGCCGATGGAAGGATCTGCAGCTCGACTTCGCGTTTGCCTTCGTTGAACGAGTCGCTGATATCGGCGACGCCGGGGTAGCCTTCCAGGTGCTGCTTGACTCTTTCCGCGGCCGCGACGAGCTCGGGAAGGTTGTTGCCTTGTAGCTGGATGTCGATCGGTTTGCCGGTCGACATCAGCGACGAGCTGAATTCGAGCTCCACCGCTCCGGGGATCGAGCCGGTTTCGCGCCGCCATCGTCGCAAGACTTCCTTACCGGTGGCCGAGCGTTTTTCGGATGGGAGAAGGGCGAGGTTCACCTCGCCGATGTGCGGACTGGCTGCGACTCCAAGGTCTCGCCGCGATTGTTTGCTCTTGAACGGCTGCTCGCCGACCGATGCCATCAGGTGGCGCAGGACGCTGCGTCCCTCTTCGCGTTCCAGGTCTTCCAGAACTCGGTTGGCGCTGCCCTCCAAGCTGGCTACCGCTTCGGCGGTGATGCGGGCTGGGGTGCCCTGCGGCATGGTTACGTAGGCGACGACGTTGTCGGCCTCGACGGCTGGGAAGAAGGTGAAGCGCAACCATCCTCCGACGGTCAGTCCGGTGGTGGTGATCAGGAGGGCGATCCCAATGGCCACGGTCAGGTAGCGCCACGACAACGCGACCTCCAGCATCGGGCGGTACAGCTTGTCGGTCGCGGCGGCGAGCGCCCCGCTGAAACCGGACTGTATTGATTCCCAAACTGCGCCGATCCTCGATGGCGCCCGTTCGCGCCGCTTGCGGACGTGAGCCAGGTGGGAGGGCAGGATCAGCGTCGACTCCACGAGCGAGAAGGCGAGGGCGGTCATGACGCAGACGGGGATTTGCACCATCAGCTTCCCCATCGGGCCGGGAATGTTCGTCATGGGTGCGAACGCCGCGATGGTCGTAAGGACCCCGAAGGTCACAGGGATCGCGACCTGTCGGGCCCCGGCGATCGCGCCGTCCGTTCCGCCGCGTCCCTTTTGCTGTTGAACGTGAATATTCTCGCCGACGACGATTGCGTCGTCGACCAAGACACCGAGCACGACGATGAAGGCGAACAAGGAGATGACATTGATCGAGATGTCGAAGATCGGCATGAGCCAAAGCGTCCCCAGGAAGCACACCGGTACGCCCAGGATTACCCAGAGCGCCACCCGCAGCTTCAAGAACAGAGCCAGCACTGCGACCACCAGAATGAACCCGTCGCGTCCATTGCGCAGCAAGGTGTTCAGTCGCGCGCGAAGGACTTCGGAGGAGTCGTCCCAAATGATGAGCTCGATTCCTTCGGGGACGCCGGCTTGGGCACGCTCGACGTATCCGTGGACCGCAGCCGCGAGGCGGAGGGCGCTCTGTTGCCCGACGCGGTAGACTTTCACCAGGACGGCCGGTTTGCCGTCGAAACGGGCCGATTGGTCGGTTTCCTGGAAGCCATCCACGACGCGGGCGACATCGCCGAGCTTCAGACGGGTGCCGTCGGGACCGGTCAGCAGGGCGAGGTTCTCGAAGTCCTCTCCTCGATAGGCCTGGCCCTTGGTGCGCAGCAGGATCTCCCCGGCGTCGCTCTTGATCGAGCCGCCGGGCAGATCGATCGAGGTACGCCGGACGGCGTCGGCGACCGCGGAGAAGGTCAAGCCGTGTCGCTGCAGCCGCTCTTCCGACACCTCGATCGCCACCTCGTACGGCCGCGCCAGGGTCAGGTCGACGTGGGTGATCTCCGGTAGTGCGGCTAGATCGTCGCGAACCTTTTGGCCGAGAGTCTTCAACGTAGCCTCGTCGGCGTCGCCGGCGATCGCTACCGACAGCACGCTCTGCCGGATCACCAACTGTTGGACGACCGGCTTCTCAGCTTCCTCCGGAAAAGTATCGATCGAGTCGACGCGGGCTTTGATCTCGTCGAGCGTGCGACGCACGTCGGCGTTGGTCTCGAGCTCGATGCTGATCTGTCCGACGCCTTCGCGGGCGGTCGAGTGAATCCGATCGATGCCGTCGATTCCGTCGAGCTGCTCCTCGACGCGAACGCAGATTCCCTCCTCGACTTCCGCCGGGGCGGCGCCGGGGTATTCGACTGCGACGGTGATGACCTCGATGCTGATCTCGGGAAAAACCTCCTGCCGGATCGACGGAATCGTGACCAATCCGCCGACGGTGATTAGCAGAAGCAGGAGGTTCGAGGCGACGCTGTTGGTAGCGAACCAAGCTATCGCGCGGTTCATTTCTAGGTCCTGGAGAGTTGGCCGAACGGTGCGCGGTAGCGCACCCGGCGGTCAGCGCATGGCGATGCCGTCGTTGGGCGCGATCCGGATCGCCATTCCGTCGACCGCCGCCTCGATCGGAGACACGGCGACGAGCTCGCCATCGCGAAGCCCGCCGCTGACGATGACGTTCTCACGCTCGGCGCGTACGACCTCGACGTCCCGAAAGCGGAGGGTGTCGTCTTCGACGACGAGAACGCGATCCTTGCCACGGATCGCGGCTCGCGGCAGCACGATGACGTCGCGCAACTCGCGGCCGAGAATCTCCGCTTCGACGAAGAGACCGACGGCGAGCGGCGGACGTTTGGAACCACTGCTGCGTGCATACGGATTCGCGACCTGGGCGACGGCGTGAACCATCCGGCTGCGCGGGTCGATCTCGCCCTCGGTGCGGACGATCTTCCCCTCCCATTCGTACTCGCTGCCGGCGATGCGTGCGCGCAGTACCACTGTGGGCTGCATCGGTTCGTCGCTTTCGCCGCGATAGTGGAGCGGCAAGTCGACGTAGGCGAGCTGGTCGTCCGGCACGGGTAGGCGTACTTCCGCGAAGTCCACCGAGTAGATGGTTGCGACCGGCGTGCCGCGGTTGACGAACTGTCCGACATCGACCCGCTTGTCGCGTACCCTGCCGGCGAAGGGGGCTACGATCTCGGTGCGTTCGAGATCGGTCGCGGCGCGCTCGAGTTGCGCTTCCGCTTCCATCAGCATCGCCTCCGCCACCCCGGCGTTGTTCTTGGCGGTGTCGAGCTCCGCCGAGCTCACGACGCCTTGTTCGGACAGGTCGAGGCTGCGTTTGAGATTCGCGCGCGCGAGTCGAACTTCGCTCTGCGCGCGCGCCTTGGCGGCGCGTGCCTGCCGCAAGGCGACCTCTGCATCGCGGCGCTCGATGCGCAGCAGGGGAGCTCCCTCTTCGAAGAAACCGCCGGGCGCGAGCGCCGGCGAGACCCACTCGACGCGGCCGGACACTTCGGGCACCAAGCTGCTCTCGGTTCTCGGTGCGACGCTGCCCTGGGCGGTGACCTTGAGCTGCAAGTCCTGGGTGGTTGCCGACATCACCCGAATCAGCGGCGGCTGGACCTCGGGTGCCTTGGTCTCGACCTTGGGGCGGGCGGCGATCATGCCGACCAGACCGACGATTCCGAGCGCGATCACCAGAACCGGCAGGATCACTTTGATGGATTTTTTCTTGCTCATGAGGCAACCGCCTCCGTGACGGTCGTTTCTCGGTGCGCCTCGGCAGGCTGCGCCGATGGAGCGCGAAATGCCGCGGCTAGGAACGCAACGAGGTGCTGTAGGGTCGGGGCTCCGGCCTGTACCGCACCTTGGCTGGGGGTGACGATCTGGTGGAGGTCGATCAGGGTGTGGCTCAGCGCGCCGATCGAGAAGAGCAGTCGCTCTGCGATCTCGCTCTCGCTCAGGTCTGGCAACGCCGTCGCCAGTGCCGCCACGAAGCGTCGACCTACCTCCTCGAAATGGTCGCGGATCATCGTCTCGACGATCTCGACCGGCTCGGTGTAGACGCGGCCGATGAATCGCGACCACATCATTCCCTCGCCTTCGAGGTCACGCTTGAGCTCCATGATCGGCGACATGAACGCCTCGAGAATCTCCTCGAGATCGGGGCCGTCGGGGCCGGCCGCCGCTTCGATCTGATCGAGTCGCTCGAGCCGTTGCTTGTTGACCGGCCCGATGCGGCGATCGAACACGGCCTGCATGAGCGCGTCCTTGGTTCCAAAGTGGTAGTGGACTGCGGCCAGGTTCACCCCCGCAGCGGAGGTGACTCCACGCAGGGAGGTTCCGGCGAAGCCGCGCTCGGCGAACAGCTTTTCGGCGGCCGAGATGATGCGGTCTTTGGTATCGTTGGTAGACATGACGCAGGACCTGATTCAGACGACTGTTTGAATCGTACGTGTGAAATCGGGAGCGTCAAGTGCCGGATCACTGAATTTCCGCTCAGGCTCCCTCGGCAGGTTCGGGCCGATCGCCATAAGAACCAGAAAAATTGAGAAAATCTTCGAGGATCGCATAGGCGGCCGGGACGATGATCAAGGTGACCGTCGTCGCGAAGAGGACTCCGAAAGCCAGCGAGATCGCCATCGGGCGGAGCAAAGCGGCCGCGAATCCGACGTCACCGATGACCGGGAGCAGGCCGGCAAAGGTGGTGAGCGAGGTCAGCAGGATGGGGCGAAAGCGAGCTGCACCGGCGATTCTGATCGCGTCGGATGTGGCCACTCCCATCGCTCGCTGCTGATTGACGTAGCTGACCAGCACCAGGGAGTCGTTCACGACGACGCCGGCGAGCGCGACCATCCCCATCAAGGAGGACATGCTGAGGATCGTACCGAGGAGGATGTGACCGACGACGGCGCCGATCAGCCCGAAGGGAATCGCCAGCATGATCAGGAGTGGCTGTGTGTATGAACGGAGTGGGATTGCCAGCAGGGCGTAGATCGCCAAGAGCGCCAGCGCACCGCCGCGACGCATCGCCCCCAGCGTATCCGATTGCTCCCGTTGCTCGCCCTCCATGGCGTATTCGAGCTCGGGGAACCCGGCGCCGAGCTCGGGTAGGTAGGTTCGTTTGAGGTCGTCGATCACTTCGTTGGCGTTGCCGAGCTCGAGGTCGATGCCGCCGACGACGTTCACCGTGCGCTCGCGGTCGGTTCTCGAGATGGCCGCGAAACCGACGCCGTAGCGAACTCTCGCGACGGTATTGAACGGGACCTCGTCGCCGGCCGGTGTGCGGATGAACATCCTCTCGACCTCGGCGATATTCTCACGGCGGCTACGCGGATAGCGCAACATGACTTTGATGTCGTCGCGCTCGCGCTGAACCCGTTGCACTTCCTCTCCGTAGAACGCTTGCCGCACCTGGCGCCCGAGGTCGGCGAGGGTCAGCCCAAGTGGCTCGGCAGTCGGCAGGATGTCGATCTGCAATTCGCGCTTACCGCCGCGGAATGAGTCGCTGACATCCATGACACCGGGATAGGTCGCGATGACGCCCTTGAGCTGTTGCGCGGCGTCGCGTAGGCGCTCGAGACTGCCGCCGCGCAGCGCGATGTTGATCGGTTCGCCGGCCGAGACCAAATCGGCCGTATAGCCGATATCCGCTTCGGCGAGGACGCCGGCCAGCTCGCGCCAGCGAGTGACGACTGCCTCCGCCGGCATCGAGCGATCTCGCTC
>JANQHZ010000702.1 GCA_028282445.1 Candidatus Binatia bacterium
ACCAAGCCGCAGCCGTCGCACCGGATGAAGTCCCGGCCGCCCTTTTCGAACAGCTTACGCGTGCCCGATTGCCCACAGATGATGCACGGATTCGCCACGAACGCGGCACACTACATGCCGGCGGTTGGGCTGGCAATCGCGTCGGCCACATCGCGTCGGCCGCTCCGGCGTTCGTGACCGACCGCTCCGCAGCGGGCCTCAAGACTCTCGCTTGCGAGCTGTCCCGACAACGTGTTCCCAGTGCGTCGCCGGGATGACGCGGGCGAGGAATCGTTCGATGCCGGCCAGGGTCTTGCGGGCGAGGGGGCGCTCGCCGAGCTTCGGCATGCCGAGCTTGTAGTGGAAAACCAAGCGGCGTAGCGGCAGCGGGTGTGCCGTGCCCACCGTTACCTGATCGAGCGGCTGCGCGTTCATCAGATCGGTGAGGTGCTCGATCGAGAAGTCGCGGGCGTGGCGTTCTGCGGGCACCAGCCGCGACTGGAGGTTCACCATCGGATTGTAGCCGTTCGGCTCGATCAGGATGAAGCGCCCGCCGCGACGCAGGACCCGCATCGCTTCGACGAGTACCGCAACCGGCTCCGGGACATGGTGGAGCAGGTCTCGGATGAACACGGTCTGGAAGGCTCCGTCCCGGAACGGCAGCGCCGCCGCGTCCGCGGCGGCAAAGTCGGCGCCTGCGATCTCGCGTTGCGCGAAGGCGACTTTGGGAGCGAACAAGTCCACTCCGAAGCAAGGGCCGAGGTCGTGCAGCCGGAAGACGTTGTTTCCTTCGCCGCAGCCCATCTCCAGAAGAGGCGGCTCCACCATCGGCCGCAACGGGGCGAGGAGCTCGTCTTCGGTGTCTGCGAAGCCCGCTCCCGCGACCGTCCACTCGTAGCGCTCGCGGTCGGCGAAATCGAAGTACTCGGTCTGGACTCGATCGGCGGACGTCATCGTTGAAACGACGGCTTGCGTCGCAGCTCGGCGAGCGCGCTCTGCCGGTTGGTGATGGCCGAGATGTCGGAGTGGGCGATCACCGGCGCAAGACCCCGGTGACTGCGTTGAGGGCTCGAAGAGCCGGATGTTGTCGCCGGTCGTGGTCGCCGTGCTCGACATACCAGTCATACGCCTCGCACATCAGCTGGACGTTCGTCCGCGCCGGGGTCCAGCCGAGGGCGGTCTTGGCGCGACCGATGTCGAGTAGGAAGGTCGAGTCTGCCAGCAGGTAGTGCTCGGGAACGATCGGAGACATGCCGAGTGGGTGGAGCAAGCGCGCGGTGTTGCGCAACACCGCCGCTGGGACCGGCACGACGCGAGAGCCCGTCCCCGCATGCTCGGCCAGCGCTTCGACTTGACCACGAACCGTCGGTACCGTGTCGGGATCTGAGCCGATGTTGAAGAAATGTTCGCTCGGGCTGCATTCGGCGGCTTTGATGCAGGCGTCTGCGACATCCCAAGCGCTCACCATTTGTACGCGGTTCTTGCCGCTTCCCAAGGTGAAGACGGGACGCCCGGTTCGCACCCATTCGAAGAGAATCACGAAGACGCCCGTCATGTTCGGCCCGAACAGGCTCATCGGTCGCAATGCGGTGACGTCCAGTCCGCGATCGATCGCCCGAACGCAGAGAGCCTCGGCCTGGAGCTTGGATTCGCCATAGGCACCGAGTGGTACGGTTGGGTGAGCTTCGGTGCACGGGACGGTTTGCGGAATACCGTAGATCCCGGAGCTCGATACGAACACCACCTTCGGGATGCCCAGCTCCAGCGCTACCTCGAGGACGTTGTCGACGCCGCGCAGGTTCATGTCGAAGATCTCCTGCTCGTCGAGTGCAGCGAATTGCGGCTTCATTCGCTGACCTGCCGCCAGATGGTAGATCACGTCGACCCCGCGGGCCGCGTCGCGTAGAGCACCGGCCTCGCGCATGTCGCCGCAGACGACCTCGATGCCGTCGGTTGCGTCGGTCGGGGCGACCATATCGAACCCGGTGACGGTGTCGCCTCGGTCGACGAGGAGTTTCGTTTGACATTGGCCGAGGAGGCCCGAGCTGCCGGTGACGAGAGCTTTCATGAACTCGTTCGACTAACCCGCCCGGCGTAGCTCTGCAACGCCGGCACGGCTTTCCCAAGGGGGGTGACGCCGCGCCGTTCGACCCGCCGGGCGTGCAAGGCGACCCGGCGGCATGTCGAGCCACACTTGACGACAAAGCTCCAGCCGTGTTGTAGGCTGAGCGCTGGAGCGTCCGAGAGCCCCGTGGTAGCGCGCGGCTTCGGTTGTCGGGCAGATGGAACATAGAATTCGCGAATCGCGCTGGCGCTCGGGCCTGTTGCCCGATCGCTCGCCGTGGGGAACACCGTGTGGGTGCGTAGTTTCGTCGGGTTGTGCGTAGTCGGGCTGGCCGGTGTGGCGCTTTGGTTGGTGGCAACCAGGCCCCCCCTGCATCCAAATATCGTCCTCATCATCGGCGACGACATCGATTTCTCGTACTACGGCTTTCAAGGGCATGAGCTCGCCCGCACGCCCAGCCTCGACCGACTTGCGCAGCAAGGGATCGTATTCGACAGCGGCTATGCGACGTCGTCGTCGTGCCAGCCGTCCCTGGCGACTCTACTGGCTGGGGTTCGTTGGTACACCTACGAGCGAATGGCCGAATCGATCCGCGCCGCGTATCCAAAGACCCGCCGCCGTCTCGAATCGAGGTATATTCCCTTTACTCTACCGAGGCTGTTGCGTCAGGTGGGCTACACTTCCTTCGTCGGCGGAAAGATGTGGGAGGGCAGCAACCAGGATGCAGGCTTCGATGCCGGCACCGTTACCCGAGCCCGAAGCGTAGGAGTGTTCGGCCAGGAGACTTTTGGCCGTGAGTCGATGCAGGAGCTCTACGACTTCATCGACGCGCAGACGGGTCCTTGGTTCGCATGGGTTGCGCCGATGCTGCCCCATACGCCGTTTGACCCTCCCGACGACCTCGTATACGCGTACGCGGACGAATGGATCCCGCGGTCGGCGCGCTACTATTTCGCGAACCTCAGCCGTCTCGATCGCCGTGTCGGCGAGCTCATGACTTTTCTGGACGAGCGCGAGCTCAGTCGGGAGACGGTCGTCATCTACCTGTCCGACAACGGATGGGAGCAGAGAATGGAACGGAGCAATCTGGTCGGCGGCACGCTCGGGGAGGACCGGGGCAAGATGTCCGTGCACGAGCGGGGGTTCCGGACGCCGATCATCGTGCGTTGGCCACCCGAAGTCCGCCCGGGCCGGCGCGCTGGGCAGATCGTGACCTTCGAGGACGTCTTCGAGACCATCCTCGACTACGCTGGGGCGCCTTCGCACGAGTGCTCCAAGGGCAGTAGCTTTCGTCACCTCGCCG
>JANQHZ010000720.1 GCA_028282445.1 Candidatus Binatia bacterium
CGCTTGCGACCCCGCGCCATCACCGACGCACGCAGGGTTCGCGACGTCGAATCGTCCGCCAGAACCACCGGCGCCGGGCTCGCTTCCTGCAGGCGGGCACGCAGCCACTCGAGCAAAGGCTCGAGCCGCTCCGGCGCCGTACTCGCCTCGGCGCGCGCCTCTACGTCGTACTCCTCGGTTGCGATCACCGGACGATCGCCCAGTCCCGGGCGGACGAAACGGAGCCGTACGCTGTCACCCGATTCGTGAACAAAGTCCATCTCGACCAAACGGCGCCGGTCTTCCGTAACCTCGTGGCTCATTCTCCAGCCGTCGGGAGCTGCGCCCGCGACCAGCGCTGCGCGCAGCGGCGCCAACAACGGCTCCGAGAGCAAGACGAAGTTGTTGCGCTGAGGATCGATCGCGAGGAGATTCTCACGACTGACCGGCTTGAACTCATCCTCGCCGTGCAAACCGAGGTAGACACGAAAGATCCCGGTGCAACGCGACCGGAAGACGCACTCCTCGCAGGTTGGAAGATGCGTGCGTAGCGACGCTTGCCACTCGTACTTGTTGATCTCGTCCTCGAGCCCGACGCCGTCCGACGATTTGGTGACCGTCTCCTCGCCGCCGTGATGGATCCTCGAGCCCCACTTGGGAAGGACGCAATACGGGAGGTTACCGACGTTGATGTCGAAATCCGGATCCCACTCTTCGAATCCGGCCAGCATCTCGTCGTAGTACGGTGCCATGTCGGCGTACTTCGGCATCAGCTCGCGCAGGTACTCTTCGTCGCGTTCGCCGGTGCTCTCCGGTCGCACGATGTCGACGTGGAGCTGCCCGACACCATACTCCTTCAGAAGGTCGGGATAGGCCGGCAGCGACTTGTAGCTGCGATCGTTGACGCACATGTTTGCAGTCACGCGTTGCCCGTGGCGCTGAAGAATTCCGAGGCCGTGCAAGATCCGCTGAAACGACTGCGGGCGTTCGGTGGTCGCGACGTGCGCCTCTTCGGTCGCGCCCTGGATCGAAATCCTCCACTCGAAGTTGCCGAGAGCGAGCACCGAGTCGATGAAGCCCGGATGCGGGAACATCACCCCATTGGTGAAGATGACGATGTGCTCGAACCCGAGCTCGACCGCCTTCGCAAGCGCATCGAGGAACCTCTTGTGGATGGTCGGTTCGCCGCCCAGAAACGTAAGATGGGTAGCGCCGGCAGCGCGGGCTTCCTCCAACGCCTCGACGATCGGTTCGAGCGGAACCGGCCGCGCGATCTTCATCGCCGTGAGCTGCCCGCTCGAACAGAATACGCAGCGGTTGTTGCACAGGTGCCCGAGCTGAATCTCGAACTTATGCCCGGACCCGGACGACGTGACTGTCGTCGCGGAACGTCGGTCTTCGTCGGTGATGTTGGTCTGGACGCCCATTCCAACTCGGGATCGTAGATCAATTAGGGCGAGTTTAGCAAGGAACGCCCCCGCTAGCCGGGAGCCCAGCAGCCGACCCTCCTGCCAAGGCCGAAACTCGCCGACGCCATTGCCTTTTTTCGGATTCCTTGGGAGTTAGGTCGTGGTGGCAACGAATCCACACAAGCGGCAACTGGGACAGAGCCCGGTCGAGGTCGTGCCGCTCGGGGTCGGCTGCTGGGCGTGGGGCGACCAGGAGTACTGGCACTACGGTCAGGACTACGGCCCGCGAGAGGTCGTCGACGCCTTCGAGACGTGTCTCGAGGCCGGCCTCGACTTCTTCGATACCGCCGAGGCCTACGCCTGGGGCAAGGGAGAGCAGATTCTCGGATCCCTGGTCCAGAAGAGCGGGCGTCAGCTCGTCGTGGCCACCAAGTACGCTCCGCTCGCCGGTCGTGGCGGACCCGGGGTCATCGCCAAGGGCATCAGCGGCAGCCTCAAGCGGCTGCGAGCCGGTGCGGTCGATCTCTACCAGATGCACTGGGCGGACCGCGACGAGGCGCCGATCGGGCCGGTGATGGACGTCCTTGCGGAGGCGGTGAAAAGCGGACAGGTGCGCGCGGTTGGCGTCAGCAACTATCGAGCGAACGAGATGGCGGAGGCGCATGCCGCGCTGGCGCGTCACGGCATTCCTCTCGCGACCAACCAGGTGCGCTACTCGCTGCTGCATCGCTCTCCAGAAGTCGACGGCGTCGTCGAAGCCTGCCGAGACCTCGGGATCACACTGCTCGCCTACAGTCCGCTCGAGCAAGGGCTCCTCACCGGCAAGTACTCCGCGAGCTCGATGCCGACCGGCAAGCGCACCGAGACGCCTTGGTTCGACCCAGCCAACGTCGAAGCGGCGGCGCCGGTTATCGCCAAAGTGCACGAGATCGGCGCCACCCACGGCGTCGATGCGAGCGCGGTCGCAATCGCATGGCTGCTGGCGCAGCCGAACGTCATCCCGCTGGCCGGCGCCAAGACCGGCGAGCAAGCCGCCCGCAACGCGCAGGCCCTGGGCGTCGCTCTGACGCCAGCGGAGATCGAGGATCTAGACCGGGTGAGCGCGCCATGGCGAACCGCCGAGTGAGCGATCCAAGAACGGTGCCACCGTGTTTCGGCTTCCGGGAAGCGGCCTAATGCGCGCCCCGCAACACGCCTTCGCTACGGGATCGAGCGCGCCGCGATGAAAGCTCGGCCCCCGACTGCCGGCCACACTCTACACGGGCTCGTCGCTACGCTTCTGCCGACCTACCCCGACCTGGAGCCCGAGCAACGTCGGCAGATAGAGCAGAACGTAGCGGACTACGTCGCCGGCCAGATCGCAGCGATGCCGACCTTCCTCAGATTCCCATACCGGTCGGCGCTGCTCGGCTTTGATCTACTCTCCATTCCGCGTCACGGCCGGCGATTCAGCTCGTTGTCGCGCGCCCCGCGCGAGTCGTACATCGCGAGCTGGGATACTGCCGTTCTGCCGCCGATGCGTGACTTCCTGAAGCTGGTCCGCAGCACTACGCTTCTCGTATTCTTCGACCACCCAGTCGTGCGCGAGAAACTGCTGAGCACCGAGCTGCGAGACCTTGCCGGTGAGTGAGACCGCTTCCACCGAAGTTGGCGCCGGCGACGCCTGCGCACTCCCGGAACACGCGCAAGTCGTGGTGATCGGTTCGGGCGCCGGAGGCGCGACGACGGCTGCCACCCTCGCCGAGCGAGGATACGAGGTCCTGGTCCTGGAGGAAGGACCCCATATCGACACCGCGAGGATCGCAACCAACACACCGCAAGCAATCGCCGATCTCTACCGCAACGGCGGCATCACCCCGATCCTCGGCTCTCCCAACATCGCCTACGTCGAAGGCCGCTGCGTCGGCGGCTCCACCGAAGTCAACAGCGCGTTCTGGCACCGTTTACCGGAGGATTGCTACAGCCGCTGGAACAGCGAGGCGGGTCTGCTCGACTTCTCCGAGAAACAGATGGAACCGTACTTCGACGCACTCGAGCAGGAGCTGTCGGTTTCCTACCTGACCAACGTCGATCCGCCGCATAGCTCCGAGCTGTTTCGCAACGGCATCGAGAAGCTCGGCTGGCGCTACACCGAGGTCCCCCGTTGCCAGAAGAACAATCACGGGGCGAACCCCTTCGCTCCCGGGACGAAACAATCGATGCAGCGAACCTACATCCCGCGGGCTCTCGATGCCGGCGCGCGATTGGTAGCCAATTGCCAGGTGCGGCGGCTGCTTCACGAGAACGGCCGCGCCACCGGCGTCATCGTCCAACGCGGCGCGGTCTCGACCACCGTCCATGCGGAGTTCGTCTTCGTATGCTGCGGCGCGGTGCAGAGCGCCGCGCTGCTGAGGCGCAGCG
>JANQHZ010000745.1 GCA_028282445.1 Candidatus Binatia bacterium
GATGGAAGTCGGCCTCGACGTGAGGATCCCGACCTACTCGGGCGGCCTGGGGATCCTGGCAGGGGATACGCTCAAGTCGGCCGCCGACCTCGGTCTGCCCTTGTGCGGCGTGACCTTGCTTCATCGCAAAGGGTACTTCCGCCAGGAGCTCGACACGCAGGGCAAACAAAGCGAGCACCCGGTCGAATGGGATCCCGCGCTGGGTCTCGAGCTGCTCGAGGTGGAAGCCGAAGCGGCGGTGGCGGGCCGCTCCGTGAAGCTTCGGGTGTGGAAGCGCGATATCGTCGGCTGCCGTGGACACCGCGTGCCGGTGTACTTCCTCGACGCCGATGTCGATGGCAACGACCGCCGGGATCGTCGGCTCACCGACGCGCTTTACGGCGGCGACTCGGCCTACCGCTTGTCGCAGGAAATTCTGCTCGGCATCGGCGGACTGGCGGCACTGCGAGCCTTGCGCCATGAGAGCATCGAGGTGTTCCACATGAACGAGGGACACTCGGCTCTGTTGACGGTGGCGCTTGCCGAAGAGAGCTCGCCGACGACCAGGTTGGCGAAGGGCCGTCGCGACTGTGTCTTTACCACTCACACGCCGGTTCCGGCCGGTCACGACCGCTTTCCGGTGGCGTTGGTGCGCGAGTTGGTCGGGAAGTCCCGGGCGAAACTCCTGGAAAATTCGGGGCTGACCGGGGCGGGCGAGCTCAACATGACCGACCTCGCGATTCATTCGTCGCGCCACGTCAACGGCGTCGCTTTGCGCCACGGCGAAGTCTCGCGCGGGATGTTTCCAGGTCTCGACGTTCGCGTCGTCACCAACGGTGTACACGTACCTACCTGGACCTCGGCGCCGTTCGCGAAGCTCTTCGACCACCGGATTCCCGAGTGGCGCAAGGACTCGGAGCAGCTGCGGCATGCGGTCGGGCTGCCTCTGGACGAGGTCGACGAAGCGCACGCCGCCGCCAAGCGCGAGTTGCTGGCGACGGTCGAAGCCCGCTGCGGCACGCGTTTGCGGCCGGATGTACTTACCGTCGGATTCGCCCGACGCGCCACCGCCTACAAGCGAGCGGAGTTGCTGTTCTCGGACCCGGGTCGCCTGAACGCGCTCGGTAAGCGATTCGGCGGCCTTCAGATCGTCCTGGCGGGCAAGGCGCACCCGCGTGACGAGCAGGGCAAGGCGATCATTCGGCGAATCTTCGAGAGCCGGGCGCGCCTCGACGATCGGGTTCGAGTCGTCTACCTCCAGGGGTACGACATGGAGCTGGGCTTGCGGCTTTGTTCGGGTGTCGACGTCTGGCTCAACACTCCCGAACGCCCGCTCGAGGCCTCGGGGACCAGCGGCATGAAGGCGGCGCTGAATGGCGTACCGAGCCTGAGTATCCTCGACGGCTGGTGGATCGAGGGAGCGGTCGAGGGTGTCACCGGCTGGTCGATCGGCGAAGAGGAAGCAACCGCCAACGATGCGAGGCGCGACAGTCGCTCGCTCTATGACAAGCTGGAGAAGGCGGTGATGCCGACCTACTACAAGACGCCGAGAGACTTCTCGCAGATCCGGCGGTCGTGTGTTGCGCTCAACGCTTCCTTCTTCAACACCCAACGCATGGTCATGCAGTACGTACGGAATCTGTACGAGCTGGCGCCGTTCGAAGCTCGACGATGATCGCGGAAGCAATGCGATGATGCGGCGATGCCGAGCGCTCCGGCGTTCGTCGACGACGGGGTAGGCGGCGGTGTCCGAACGGCGACGCTGGCTCGCCGCTCTTTCCGAGCGATGCGGGATTCTGCCCGAGTATGTCGATGTCACGGGTCGCCGACGAGTTGCTTCGGAGTCGACCCGGATAGAGCTGCTCGAGGCGCTCGGATTCGATGGGTCGACTGAGCGCTCGGCCGAACGGGCGGTTCGGAAGATCGACGCAGGCGGACGCCGACTGGTCGATGCCGTGCGGGTGGCGTCGGAACGCAACGCGACGTCGGTCTCGATAGCGCCGGGAGCGAGCGCGCTCGGAGAGTGCCGGCGCTTGGACTGGAGCGTTCGCATCGAGCTCGAGTCCGGAGAACGAGTCCTGCGCGAAGGACGCTCTCATCTGCGGCAGCGAGGCTCGGTACGGATTCCGCTGGGGCTGCGGCTGCCGCTCGGGTATCACCGCCTCTTCGTGCAGGTCGCCGACGCGGTCGGCGGCAGGTCGGTGGAAGCCGGCCAACAGTTGATCGTCGCGCCCGACCGCTGCCCGACTCAGGATCTGACTCGGCGCCGGCGCTTCGGGATCATGGCCAACGCCTACACCCTGCGCAGCAGGCGCAACTGGGGAATAGGGGATCTCGGCGACGTGCGGTCGCTCGTCGATTGGGCGGCCGAGCAGGGGGCGTCCTTCGTCGGTCTCAATCCCCTCTGTGCGCTCGATGCCGGCGACCCGTCGGGCAGTCCCTACTCGCCGTCCAGCCGATTGTTTCCGTCTCCGCTCTACCTGGAGGTCGAGCGTGTACCGGAGTGGCGGCAGGGTGGTCGAGAGCTGCTGTCGAAGCGCCAGCGGCGCGAGCTCGAGCAGTTGCGGGCGTCTGATTCGATCGACTACGGCCGCGTCTGGCGCTCGAAGCGCCGAGCCCTGTGGAGCCTGTATCGGATTTTCGAGCGGCGTGCGCGCGACGGGCGACGCGCGCGCGCCTACGAACGCTTCGTGCGGTGCCGGGGCCGCGAGTTGGAGCGATTTGCCACCTTCTGCGCCCTTCAGGAGCATCTGTCTCCGGGCTCGACGCCCTCCTCCGATTGGCGGCTTTGGCCGTCCTCGTTGCGCGACCCCGAAAGCGCGGCGGTGGCCTCGTTCCAACGAGAACATCGGCGGCTGATTGGCTTTCACTCGTATCTGCAGTTTGAGCTCGAGCGACAGCTCGGCTTG
>JANQHZ010000798.1 GCA_028282445.1 Candidatus Binatia bacterium
CCGATGCTTCTGGTCAAGCGGGTGTTGGAACACTCCGCCGACAGGACGGTCTGCGAAGTCGATCCCGCCGAGAGCGGTCCGTTTCTCGACGAGGGGATCGGCGTTCCGACGTGGGTCGGGTTGGAGTACATGGCCCAATGCGCCGCCGTACACGGAGGCTTGCTGGCTCGGCGCAATGGAGAACCGCCGCGCGCCGGCCTGCTGCTCGGGACACGCCGGTTGAAGCTGGCGACCGACCGATTCCGGCCCGGAGAACTACTCCGAGTCTCGGTGTCTTGTGTGCACCCCGGCGCTCAGATGCTATCGTTCGCCGGCGAGGTACGGGGGGCCGCCGGCAACCTCCTCGCGGAAGCCCGCTTCAACGTGTACATGTTGGAAAATTCAGGCCAAACGGAGTCATGAGTCCAAGAGCGATCATCGATTCGGACGCCCCGAGGCGCGTCTTGGTGACCGGCGGCAGCCGTGGAATCGGTCGCGCGATCTGCATGGCCTTGGCGGCCGACGGGTTCGATGTCGCGGTCAACTATCGAGCCAATGCGGATGCTGCTGCCGAGGTGGCTGAACAGGTCGCGACCACCGGACGCAAGGCGGACCTCTTGGCGTTCGATGTTGGCGACCGCGAGGCGAGCGCTGCGGCCCTTGCGGCCGATCTCGAAGCAAACGGACCCTACTACGGGGTCGTTTGTAACGCCGGTGTGCGCGCCGATGCGCCGTTTCCCAGCATCAAGCCGGACGATTGGGATCGCGTGCTGCGGACGAACCTGGATGCGTTCTACAACGTCTTGCAGCCGCTGACGATGCCGATGATCCGGGCGCGGCGCGGTGGCCGCGTGGTCGCGATAACCTCGCTCGCCGGCCTGACCGGCAACCGCGGTCAGGTCAGCTACTCGGCTTCGAAGGCCGGCATGATCGGCGCCGCGAAGTCTCTCGCCCACGAGTTGGCCAAGCGCAACATCACCGTCAACTGCGTGGCACCGGGCTTCATCGAGACCGAGATGATCGAAGGCATTGGTGTCGAGGCGATCGCCGGCATGGTCCCGATGCAACGCCTCGGGAAACCCGAAGAGGTTGCGGCAGTCGTCTCTTTCCTCTTCTCCGAAGGCGCCGCCTACATCACCGGCCAAACCATTTCGGTCAATGGGGGCATGCTGTGAGCGGAAGAGCGAGCAGCGAGAAGCGAGATGCTGTGAGCGGAAGAGCGAGAAGCGAGAAGCGAGATGCTGTGAGCGGAGCGAACGGACACGAGCGACACCTCGACGTCGCGATCGTGGGTGGCGGGATGGCGGGATCCCTGCTCGCCCGCCAGCTCAAGCGCGCGCAGCCGCGATTGTCGGTCGGACTGTTCGAGAAGGCGACCGAGCGATCGTACAAGGTCGGCGAATCTCTTGTGGAGATCGCCGCCAACCACATGATCCGTCGGCATCAGCTGAGCGGTTACCTGTACGAGAATCACCTTCCGAAGAATGGCCTGCGCTACTTCTTCGACGATGAGTCCCGGTCGACGGATCTCTCGGAGATGAGCGAGATCGGACCGGTCAACCTGCCGTTCCACCCGGCCTTCCAGATCGATCGGGCGCGTCTCGAGGGAGACCTGCTCGAGATGGCTCGGGAGGTCGGGGTCGAGGTCCGCACGGGAACGCGTGTCGAGAATCTGGACCTCGGAAGCTCGGGCGCGCAGCACCGATTTACCGCCCGCGATGAGGACTCCGAGGAGTCGTACCGGTGCCGGTGGGTGGTCGATGCGGGCGGCCGAGCGGGGCTCGTAGCCAAGAAGCGCGACCTGCGTGTTGCCGAACCCGAACACCACGTCGGCTCGGTGTGGGCGCGCTTTCGGGGCGTTGCCGACGTCGATCTACTGGGCTCGGAAGAGTGGCGCGGTCGGGTTCGGCACAGCACGCGACGCCTCTCCACCATGCACTTCTGGTATGCGGGCTACTGGTTCTGGGTCATCCCGCTGCGCGGTGGGCTCACCAGCGTCGGCTTGGTCGGCGAGGTTGCGCGCGACCGTGAGGTCCGGACCGCCGATGGCTTTCGTTCCTTCCTACGTCAGCATCGCGGCATCTCCCAGCTACTCGGCGACGCCGAGATGGTGGATTGCGGCAGTTTCTCGCAGATCGCCTATGGCACCAAGCGATTCTTCGATGCGGATCGATGGGGAATGACCGGTGAGGCGGCGACTGCAGCCGATCCGTTTTACAGCCCCGGTTCGGATTTCATCGCGCTCGAAAACGACTTCCTGAGCGACATGATCGTGCGCGACTTCGCAGGCGAGTCGATCGACGAACGACTCGACCTCTACGAGCGCTTCATGCATTTCCGGCACGACTCGGCGATGCTTCTCTACCGCGGTCTGTACGACGCGCTGGGGAGCTTCGAGCTGATGCGGATGAAGTGGGACTTCGACATCGGTTGTTACTACAACCTGTGGGTATCGCCCTACATGCTCGACCAGCATCTCGATCCGCGCTTTTTGCGGCGGCAGTTGCGGATGCAGCCATTCGTCCTGCAGGCGATGCGCAACTTCGCGGATCTGTTTCGTCGGGTCGAGCAATCTTTGCGAGCGAACGACACCTACTTCCGAGCGAATCGAGGAGACTTTTCGTACGGCCTCGAGAGTATCGATTTCGTGGATCGGGTCGGGACGCCGAGGTCGCGGCGTGAGGTGTTGGAGAAGACGGAGCAGGTTTTCAACACGGTGCTGGCACGCGCCACCGAGTTGCTGGGGCGAGATGCGCCGGAGGATCGCCGTCCGTTGCAGTCGTTCATGGGAGAGCAACCGCTCGCCTAGCGGGGCTACCGGCGGCAGGTGTCGCGTTGAACGGTGTACCAGAGTCCGACGGCGGCGCGGGGGAGGGCTCCCGCGAAGCTTTCTCGCCGTCGATGTTGCAGGTTGGGCTGGGGACGATTCTGACCGTCCTGATCTTCGTCTACCCGTTTCTATTCGACTGGCTCGTCGCACGTCTCGGGGTGAGGATCGGTTCGCTGGCGCTACTTGCCTACGGCCTCGTGTTCGCGGTCGCGCGCCAGCAGATGGGTATCCCGGTCAAGCTGCTGCCGGCTCCCCATCTCGGTATCGCGGGGGTGGTCCTGGCCACCGCGTACTCGGGTGACGTGCGTTACCTACTGCTGGTGCCGGCCTTCATCTACTTGATGTTGTGCAAGCTGTTCTGGGACAGCTTGGCGAAGCCGGTCTGTATCGTCGAGCACGTGGCGCGATTCATCGTCCCCTTCGCCCCCGAGTTCATCCACTCCTACTGCCGCAAGAGCACGATGGCGTGGAGCGCCTTCTTTTTGTTCAACGCGCTGGTGATCGCCTGGCTGGCGTGGACGGGTAACAACGAAGCGTGGAAGGTCTACACCGGTTGGCAGATGTTCGCGATCATCGGGGCGATCTGTTTGGTCGACTTCCTGATCCGCAAATGGTGGTTTCGCTACTACTTTCACGAGAATTTGTTCGATCGGATCTGGTCGCGCTTCTTTCCGGCGGAAGCGACACCGATGGGTCGCCAGTCGATGGAGTACATCCGACAGAAACGAGAAGAGCTCGGCATCCCGCCGCCGTAGGCCGGGAATGTTCGAGTCAGGCCCGGCGGAAGATCCAGCGGCGCTTGGGGGTGTGTACCGAGAGCTCCGGTTGTACGCCGTTCAGCCAGCGCAAGAACTCGAATGCCGCGGGCCACGCAGGTGTCGATGCCTCCTCCGGTGCCGGCTGGAGCTCGAGTGAGATGCGCGGACCGTTGCCGCTGGACGACAGCAGGGCGCCGACTGCGTAGGAGGCAGCGGGTTCGTCGATTAAAGCGGCGAACGTCGGTGAAAGCGGGACATCGCCCATGACGAGCAACACCTTGCTTTGCGGCTCTCGTTGCAAATGGGTCAGGGCCTCGAGGAAGCCGGCGGGGAAAGAGTCCTCGTTGCCGGCCAGCGAGCTCGACGCTCGGCGGTTTGCGGCGGCGATCGAGTAGAGCCCGGCCTGAGCGTTGTGAACGCTGTGGCTGAAGGTTGCCGCTGAGACGCGCGCTGACTTGGCGATCGCGTCGAGAAGCCCGATCGATTCGTTGATGCTTCCGTGGCGCGAAGCGAAGACGGTGCGGACCTGGCCGATCTCGGTTTCATCGCAGCATCCATACGCCGCAGTGAGCATGATTCTGGTCAGCGGAGTGCAGCGGCGGCGCAACATCGCGGGGAGAAACTTGGCATCCGGGTGTCCCTCGGCAAGCAGAGGCGTGGGCGAGGCGCACCAGGCTTTCAGCTCTGCCTCGTCCTGGATGCCGGGGGCCCAGGCGGACGTACGAAGTACGACCGCACTCATCGGCGCCCCGCCACTGGGTAGTCGTCGACAGCCATCATCGATCGCGTCCGAGCACGAGTACGCAGTTGTTGCCGCCGAACCCGAACGAATTGGTTGCGACCACGGCCCGGCTTTCGAAAGGGATG
>JANQHZ010000808.1 GCA_028282445.1 Candidatus Binatia bacterium
ACCGACACCACCATCGGGATCCAGGTTCGTCCGAGCATCCAGGTGGTGACCGCCTCGAGCGACCAACGGCGCAGAAACTGCCTGGCTCCGCGCGGATGCGACGGTGCGGGTTTCTGCGAGCTCGCGTCGGCGTGGGGGTCGATCGTCGCGCCGGCGGATTCGATGTCGACTTTGATACTCACGGTCGATTGGGTCCGATACAATCTACGGATCTGCTCCCTTCTCTTTGAGTAACGTAGCCTTTCGCGAGATCACAGGGAAGCGGCGAAATACGCCGGTTCTTAGGGGCACTTTGACGGAGCCGACGCGAGAGCGCGTGCTACTTCTGCGCGAAGCGGAGGACGAACGCCTCCATTCGGATCTGCGGGTCGGTGCGGGAGCTCTTGAAGGCGATGTCGAGATCGTGCAACTCGAGCAGCGCTCTTTCGAGTCTTGCTGCGCTGGTGCGCGATGCGTTCTGGAGTGCGAGGTACAGTACATAGGGGTGCATCCCGCCGACCAATTGTTTCTGCTCTTCGGGGATGTTGGGGAGCATCTGGTCGCGAAATCGCCCGTATTGCGTCCCGTTCGACCACGATTTCGCGAGTGTGGTTGCCAGGATCTCGCGCGCAGCGAGCAGGATTCGCACTTCGCGACTGATCATTGCGAGAAGCCGGAGTGGTGGCTCTCCCTGGGCGAACAGCCCGCGCAGGAGAGAGATCGCTTTCACCGCATCGCGCTGGGCGAGCGCCCCCGTGAAGTCGAAGACCCAGGATTCGCCGAGATCGCGCATGACCGCCGCCACGTCGGAGTCTTGCACGGTTGGCTCGTCGCCGACGTAGAGACAGACTTTTTCCAGCTCGGCTTGCAGCTTGCCCGGGTCGCTTCCGGCGCGTTGCAGAATCGATCGGCGAGCGCCTGGAGTTGCCTTCTTGTCCCGGCGCTGGAGCACGTCGTCGGCGATCGACTCGACGGCCTCACGAGTCATTGCGCCGCTTCGCTCGCGCTCGACCTTGATCTCAAGGCAAACGCCGCGTTTCTCGATGGCCTTGAAGATGCGCTTGCGCCGGTCGACGACGGCCGAGGTGAAGATCATTACGGTGTCGCCCGCCGCCCCGGAGCCGAGGAATTCTTCCAGCAGAGCTCCATCGTCCTTTTGCGAGGCAACGCCCATCTCGGCCTCGAGCGCATAGCTCTTCAGAGTATCGAGGATCTCTCCCTCTTCGCGGTCGATCTCGCGGCCGAGAAACGCCTTGGCCTTCGACTTATTGAGGCCGGAGAACGACGCCTCCTCGAAGTCGGCTTGGCTCCAACCGGCAAGCGCCGCCAGCGTCAAGAGCTTTTCGGCGGCTTGTTTGCGGCGGTTGGCCGCCCAGGCCGAGAACAACGCCTCGGTCACGTCCGGTCGTTTCTCACCCGACGCGAAGAATGCGGGGTCGCGCACCCAGACGACCTTGCCGCTACCGAAGAGTCCCACCGTACGGCAACTGTCGAGGACGGCGGACAACGGCGTGCTGCGGCCCTCGTAGGTTTCGAGGCTGACGGAACGGTCGGACTCGGGAACGATCGCCTCGATCAAGCGGCGCGCCAGATCCTCGGTCTGAAACTGGTCCCCGGCGAAGAGGTAGACCGG
>JANQHZ010000821.1 GCA_028282445.1 Candidatus Binatia bacterium
GTCGGCGCCGCTGCGATAACCCTCGAGCAGATCTCGGTCCCGTTGTCGGGCGGTGACGAGAATGACCGGCAACCCAGCCAGTCTCGGAGTCGTGCGCATGTGGCAGAGCACCTCGAGACCGCTCATCTCGGGCATCATCACGTCGAGCAGAACCGCATCGAGCGGTTGGTCGAGGAGGGCGATCGCCTCGGCGCCGCTACGAGCCGTGTGAACTTCGTAACCGCGCTGCGAGAGGATCGCTTCGGTTAGAAGTAGGCTGTCCTCTTCGTCGTCGACGACGAGGATCTTGTGCGGTGTGCTCGGCGGCTCTTGCTGCATGGTTCACCCTGCGCGTCAGCTGTCGTCGCGCCAGCCAAGTAGGCGTGCGCGGCGATCGAGAATCCCGGGCTCGAGCGATTCGATTGCGCCCAGCGCATCGGCTCGGTAGCGGACTTCGACGGTACCGCGTGACTGTAGCGAGCGGCCCGGTGGCGCGATCGCCAGGGCGCCCTCGACGGTGAGAGACGCTCCGGACGAGATCAGAAGATCGCCGGCAACCAACAGAAGCCCCTCGAAGCCCATGCTGTCGTTTACGGTGAGGTCGCCGTCGACCAGCCAAACACCGGTCGCGGTGACGTTGCCGATCTCCAGCGATGCGATCGATTTCCAGACACCGGCCGGCATCGATCCGGCCGGCGCTGTAGGGAGCGTCGCCGCCGTTGCCCGCAGACTTTGCAGCGTGTCGCCGAGATCGCTCCACTTTGCCGTGGTCGATTCGCCGTCGATTCGTGCCCCGGCGGATTCGAGCTGTGTGCGAACCCGGTCGGCGTCTGCCTGTGCCGCCGTGGCGATGGCCGGTACCGGATTGTCGGAAGCGGTCTCTCCCGCGAGTGCAAAGTCGCCTTTGAGGGCGATGGTGGTGCCGGTCGGAAGGTGCAGTGCTGCGGGCACGTAGGGCGTTCCGCTGTCTCGGATGGTTGCCGCCAGGATCCGTCGCGCCCGGTTGCGTCCTTGTGCCACCGCGACCAGGTCGACCCGGTCGGGAGAGCGTCGTACGATCTTGGTTTCGACGTGGAATGAGTCCGGCAACGGGACTGCAAACCCGGCGTCGAGGAAAGGGTAGGGACCTTGGTCGGGCAGCTCGAAACGCTCCCACCTCGGCTCGACGGCGAAATCGGCCAGCGCAGCCGATAGTCCGCTTTCGGCTGCGATCAACGCTTCGGCGCTCTCCCGCATACGCTGGCCGACCAGCCAGCTGACGATCGCTTGCTGCGAGGCCAGCGAAGCGATGACCGCCAACAGGGCCGACGCCAGCAAAGTCGAGATCAAAGCCGCTCCGCGTTGACGGCGAAGCCTACCGACGTTCGACATTGCGAAGGGAGACCACGGCTCGGTGGGTCACGCTGATCCTCTCGCCCGGCTCGATTGGGTGTGGCGCCGACAGGTTCAACACGATGTCGATTCTTCGAACATTCGACCGTTCTGTCGGATCGAGCCCGAGGCCGCGCGAGATTTCGACTCCTTGCTCGTCGCGAAACTCGAAGATCGGAGACTCCGGGTCGATGTTTTCGATCATCGGTTGGGGAGCGGCCCCCCCGAGTTGTCGCCGTAGCTGACGCTCCTCCGCATGGAGCGCGTAGGCGACTCTTTCGTTCGGCGAGTGCAGCTCGCCGTCGAGGTCGAGATCTCGAGCCAAGGCGATTCTCGATGGGTGTGCGGTAAGAACCCCGCCCGCGGCCATCCCGTATCCGCTGTCTCTGACGTCACGCGAGATGATCTCGATTCCGATGCGAGCGGTCTCGTCGAGATCGTCGGCGATCCGTCGCAGCTGCAGTGAGCGCATCGACGCGATCGCATAGCTTTG
>JANQHZ010000838.1 GCA_028282445.1 Candidatus Binatia bacterium
CAATCTCGAAGCGGTGCTGAGCGCACTCAACCTGCCGACGCGGCGCGACTACCAGCGGCTGGTCGAAGAGATCCACGCTCTCCAGGGCTCGATCGTCAATCTGAACATGAAGATCGATCGACTCCTCGCCGCGTCGACGAGGTCGGTCACGAGTCCACGACCGGCTTATGAATCGGCTCCACCGACATCCGATCGAGCGACGCGACCCACAGCGGCGCCTACCACCGTCGAGCCGGCACGCTCGCCGCGCACGGAGCGGCCGAAGCGGCGAGCAGCCAAGAAGGCGTCCGTGAAGAAGCGGCCGGCGAAGAAGGGCGCCGCAAAAAAAGCCCGCAAGCGGGCCCCGGCCAAAAAGCGGTCGCGCGGCTGAGCGGTCGGGCCCGTCGCGGCTTCCAGTCAGCTCACCTGCGGTAGCAGGGCTTCAGCCATCTCGGCCAGCTGGTCGAGCGAGGCGATCGGGTCCTCCAGGCGCGGGATCGTCGCGACGACCGGGGCGAGGTCACGCTCGATCGCGCGTAGGGCCTTGCGGTCGCGCCGGGCCCGCCGAGCGTACTCCTCGTGATTCTCCCACAGTTTCTCGCGCAGCGCGGGCGAGCAGCGCAGGTGCTGTTGCTTGCTCATCCTGCCGACCTGGTGAACCTGGTTGGCGATGATCCCGGCGACTCTCAAGTCTTGGGAGCGTAACTCTCGGTGTAGCTCCTCGGCGACCCGTATGGCCGAGGGGTCAGGGGTGGTGACCAGGAGCGCAGCCGTGCCGCGGTCGCGCAGAGTCGCCTGGACGTCGTCGGCGCGTTGGCGAAATCCCGCCAGCAGCGGCTCGAATGCGGAAGCGAAGTCGGAGAGATTGCCGACCAGTCCCTTGCCGACCCAGAGCTCGAGAGCGCGCAGCACCGCACTCAGGGTCGCGTTGGCGATGCGGTTGCCAGTCAGAATACTGGCGGGAGCGCGCAGTACCGAGGCCGCGCCGGAGTCGACGAGGTCGGCGATCCGGCGGGGCGCTCCGAGCAGGTCGCGCGCATGAGCGCTCGGTGGCGTGTCGACGACGAGGAGATCGTAATCGCAGGCGAGCAACTCGTGCAGCTTCTCCATCGCCATGTACTCGGTCGAGCCGCCGAGCTCGTTCGAAAGCTCGCGGTACAACGGATTTGCGAGAATCCTGGAGGTGAGGTCGGGGGAGGGGGAGACGCGCGCGATCAAGCCGTCGAACGCTCGCTTGGTATCGAGCGCCATCGCGTGCAACTCGCCATCGGCCTGGATGTCGATACGAGTCGGCTCGGCCGACAAATCGTCGAGACCGAGGGCGCTGCGCAGGCGGCGCGCCGGGTCGACGGTGATCAGCGCGCAGCGCTGACCGGCGAGGGCGCCCGCGTAGGCGAGCGCGGCGGCGGTCGAAGTCTTGCCGACGCCACCGCTTCCCATGCAGAGCGCCAGGCGATGCCGGAGCAGTGGCTTGCGCGACTTCTTGCGAGCGGAGGTCACAGCTTCCAACCGTGCAGGAGGGCGGTCCCGATGCCGCCTCGATCGGGGTTCATCCCGAGATCTTGCAGGGAGACCGGGGCTGCGCCGAACCTCTTCTTCAGCGCCGAGGCGAAATCGTTCGCTCGCTGCTGGGCCGAGATCTGCAAGCGAGCGCTACGCACGAGCGGATGTCGTTGGTCCAGGCGATCGATTTCCTCGACGTCGCTGCGCGTAAACAACCGCTCGGCGCATCGGTTGAGGATGGGGCGCTCGAGTGCGATTCCGAGCTCGTCGCCGATCACTTGCTGCGCCTCGACGCTTTCGGCGACCGACATCTCCTCGCAGATCGATACCAGAGCGACGCTTGCCCGGTCGTGCCGCCGCAGAGCCGACTTCAGCCTGCGCAACGGCCGGTCGAGTGGGCTGCCGGCGGCTATGCGGGCGAGCTGAGATGGCGCGCGCAGCAGCTGCAGTGCGTGTCCCGTCGCCGGTCCGTCGATGACGATGCGATCGTAGCGACGTGTGCGACTCAAGCCGTCGAGTCGGTCGAGGGCGAGGAACTCCGACACCCCGGGTGCCGCCGAGGTGACCGCGTTGAATGTCGAGCTCGAGAGCAGTCGCCTCGCCAGGGCGGGTAGCTTGAGCAGGTCGCTGAAGTATTCCTCGAGCAGAACGCGAGGTTCGAGCCGTAGGGCGCTCAGGTTGTCCGTGATTTGGATCGGCTCACGTGCGAGGCCCTCGTCGTCGAAGTGAGCTTGCAATCCGGTCTGGCCGTAGGGCTCGACCAGGAGGACGCGTTCGCCACGATCAGCGAGGGCCTGCGACAACGAGACCGCGATCGTGGTCTTACCAGTGCCACCTTTGCCGGTGAGGAAGAGAAGCGGCGCGACCATCGCGGGACGGTACCAGTTCGGCCGGCCGGGTGGGAGTCTCAGCCTCCCGCCGTGCGCGTCGTCCTTTCCCGCCTCAGCGGCGGCGCTTGTGGACGTGGACGCTCTGGCCGAGGGCGGCTTCGGCGGCTTCCATGATGGTTTCGGACAAAGTCGGGTGCGGGTGGACGGTGAGGGCGATATCTTCGGCGACACTGCCCATCTCGATCGCGTGCACGACCTCCGCGATCAGATCTCCGGCGCCCTGGCCCACGATGGCGCCGCCAAGGATGCGGTGGCTACTCGGGTCGACCAGGATCTTGGTGAATCCGTCACCCCGGCCGATGGCGAGGGCGCGGCCGGAGGCGGCCCATGGGAAGCGGCCGATCTCGACGGCGCGGTTCTCGGATTTTGCTTGCGCCTCGGTCAAGCCACACCAGGCGATCTCGGGATCGGTGTAGACCACCGCGGGGATGGCGGTGGGTTCGAAGGCGACGTTGTGGCCGGCGATCGCCTCGGCGGCGACCAGGCCTTCGTGCGTCGCCTTGTGTGCCAGCATCGGTTCCCCGGCGACATCGCCGATCGCGTAGATCCCCTTCTCGGCGGTGCGGCGGTGCTCATCGACGACGAGAAAGCCGCGCTTGTCGATATCGACGGAAGTGTTCTGCAAGCCGAGCCCGCTCGAATTCGGTCGCCGGCCAGCCGCGACCAGAACCCGGTCGAAGCTCTGTTCGCTCGATCCGTCGCTGCCTTCGATGCGGACCGCGCAGCTCTGGCCGGCAACGGTGAGCTCGGTGACTTTGGCGCCGAGCATGATGGTCGCCAGCCGCGCTTTCATCCGCTTGGCCAGGACGCGCACCAGGTC
>JANQHZ010000980.1 GCA_028282445.1 Candidatus Binatia bacterium
GTCCTGCACGACACGGCGGCGACGCTCTACGGATTGAGCTAAAGAACCAATGGCCGGCGACTTGGAGCTGGACTCACCGGATAGGCTTCGGGATATTCAGTCCGTTTTGGCGCGCAAAGAGAGCCTGCGCCGGCTCTACCAGGAGATCTACCAGAAGTACGTCCATTGCCTGGGGCGCTGCCCATCCAACGGGATCGCGGTCGAGCTCGGCTCGGGCGGGGGGTTCGCCAAGGAATCCGTCCCGGACCTGGTGACGTCGGACATCATCCCCTACAGCAATGTCGACCTCGTCATGGACGCCACCAAGATGCCGTTCGACGACCGCAGCGTGCGCGCGATGTTCATGTTCGACGTCTTTCACCACCTCGGCGACGTCGACGGCTTCTTGCGTGAAGCGAGGCGCTGCCTGAAACCGGGCGGCCGGCTTCTGATCGTCGAGCCTCACCTGGGATGGATCTGCAAACCGGTGCTCAAGTACCTGCATCACGAGCCCTGCGACCCCGAAGCGTCGGAGTGGGGATTCGAGTCGACCGGCCCCCTTTCCGACGCCAACGGCGCTCAGGCATGGATCGTCTTCTGGCGAGACCGCGCCCAGCTACGCGCGCGTTTTCCCGAGCTCCGCCTCGAGAGCTATGAAACACACTCGCCTCTGCGCTACTGGCTGGCCGGGGGGATGCGAGCTTGGTCGTTGCTTCCCGCTTCGCTCTTCGATGCGGCCACCCGCTTTGATCGATGGCTGGTCGCGCGGCATCACAACTTCGGTAGCTTCGCCGACATCGAGTTGGTGCGGGTCAACGGCGCGGACACGCAAGCGGGCGACACGTCCGACCGGCGCCTCGAACGGCAATCCGACACCCGAGCACGCCGGGACTGTTGATCGGCGCCATGCAACGGCTCGAGTCGTACCCAATCGGGCGGATCGCCGAAAGTCTCGCTATTTTGGCCGGCAAACCGCCGCCCAACTGAGCGGAGCGCGGCGCCCTCGAGCACAACAGGGTGGTTTGACGGCTCCGAAGATAGCGCATACGCTCGCCCGCTTTACGTACGGATCGCTCGAGAATGGCGTCGCCCAAAGCTCCCAATCTTTCAGGACAATCGGCGGATGATGCGTCTCCATCCGCAAACCCCGCCGAAACTCGCCGCCGGGTCGCCGCGTCCTTCGACCGCTACGCAAGCGACATCGCCCGCTGGCGGCGCTTGCGCAGCGCCTATCAAGAAGAGCTGGTGCGACGTTATCGCGCCTACGTCGAGCGAGACGCCACCGTGCTCGAGATCGGCGTCGGGTGCGGTGACCTTCTGGCGTCGCTGGGAGCGAAACGAGCGGTAGGCGTCGACATCAGCCCGGCAATGCTCGCGGTGGCGCGCTCGAGCCACCCAGAGCTCGAGCTGTACGAGCTAGAAGCGGAGGACCTCAGCGAGCTCGAGGGGCCATTTGACTACATCATCTTGTCCGAGCTGACCGTGCACCTGCACGACGTACTCGCGATGCTGCGCGGCCTCAAGCGGCTGTGCCACAGCCGGACGCGCATCATCCTCAACTTCCAAAGTCGAGTCTGGCAACCGGTATTCGGAGCACTGGCGGCCTTGGGCCTGCACCACCGTCACGAAGTGACGAACTGGCTTACCACCGAGGACTTCGAGAACCTCTTCGATCTCGCAGACTTCCAGGTACTCAAAGTCGACGGCAGCACTCTGCTGCCGATCAGGATCCCGTTACTCACCCGCTTCGCAAACGATTACCTGTACCGCCTTTGGCCAATCAACAAAGCAAGCATGGTCAACTGGATGGTCGCGCGGCCACGGGTGGAGCCAATCGACCCGGACGAGCTCTCAGTCTCCGTCGTCTGCCCGGCGCGCAACGAGTCCGGGCACATCGACGATATCATCAGGCGTGTACCGAAGATGGGGAAGTCGACCGAGCTGATCTTCGTCGAAGGTAACTCGACGGACGATACGTGGCAGCGCATCCAAGAAGCGGTGGCTGCCGATCCGCGGCCGGATCTCTCCTTCAAGACACTGCAACAGAAAGGCAAGGGCAAGGGGGACGCCGTACGCGTCGGCTTCGCCGAGGCCGAGGGCGACGTGCTCATGATTCTGGACGCGGATATGACGGTTCCCCCCGAGGACCTTCCGCAATTCCTGTTGGCGCTGGCGAGCGGCAAGGGCGACTTCATCAATGGATCGCGCCTGGTCTACCCCATGCACGACAAGGCGATGCGCTTCCTCAACATCGTTGGGAACAAGTTCTTCGCGCGGATGTTCAGCTACATTCTCGATCAGCAGCTGAAAGACACCCTGTGTGGCACCAAGGTGCTGATGCGTGACGACTACCAGAGGATCGCGCGTGGGCGAGCCTACTTCGGCGACTTCGACCCCTTCGGCGACTTCGACCTGCTCTTCGGAGCCGCCAGGTTGAATATGAAGATCGTCGAGGTGCCGATCCGCTACCGAGAGCGAGTGTACGGCGACACCAACATCGACCGTTTCGGCGACGG
>JANQHZ010000914.1 GCA_028282445.1 Candidatus Binatia bacterium
GGGGTCTGCTAGGTCGAGCGCTGCCGCCGCCGCGCTGAGCTGCTCATCGGCGATAGAGAAGGTGGTGATGTCAAAGGTGGGTCTCGACAGCGCGGAAAACTCTCCGTCCGCCGCGAACGTCATGACGGATGTGCGACCCATGTCATAGCCGCACCAGCGCATCATCGCCCCGTTTCGACCCGGCAGTGCAAAGGTCCTGGCGCCCCAGGGTGACGCGCCGGTCTGATCGATCACGCGGTCGAAATGGGCGCTGATTACGAGTAGTCCCGGAAGTTGGATCTGATCCATCTCGGCGCGCAGCGGGCCCGGATCGAGCTGGCGAAAGTCTGCGTCCCAGCTATCGGCGGCATCGGTGAACTCGTCGATATCCCCGAAATGCGAGCGGACTCGCGGCACCGCTGCGGGCTTCGCCCGGTTCGCGGACACCTGCAGATCTGAATCTCGTAAACCGCTCATTCGCCCAGTTTTTCGGACATTTTGCGAATTATTGATGCTGCACCGAGATCCAGAAGTATAGGTGAGTCCCCAACCGTGACAAGTTTGCTGGCAATAAAAAGTCGGGCCTCCCGATTCACCGAGCCGGGCGCAACCAGGCAGCATGGCTGGGCGATTGCCCAAGCTCGACCCACGCAGCGCGGGTGGGCTCGGGTGGCAGCCCAGATCGCGCTGCTCGTGCTCGTGGACAGCATGGCGACCGTTGCCCTCGCCCAGGTCGAGGATGTCGATACCACATCACAGGATTCTATCGGCGAGCTAAGCGTCGATGAGGTGAGCCGTCGCCTCGACAACCCGCTGACCAATCTGTGGTCGCTGACCTTCCAGGAGAACCTGTCCCTGAACCAAGGTGATCGCATCGACGATACCGAGATCTCCAATACGTTCTTCTTCCAGCCCGCCCTGCCGCTTCCGATCCGTGGGGGGAAGGGCGTACTGATTGCGAGGCCGGTGTTGCCGCTGGTCACGACGCCTGTGCTCGATCCAGCATCTCGGGGCGGGGTCGATGGACACAAGACCGGGCTGGGTGACATTCAGATGGTCGCCCTGGTCGGCCCCAACAAGCTCACTGGCCAGGTCTGGGGCGTCGGGACGACCCTCAAGTTTCCTACCGCGACCGACTCGGTATTGGGGCAGGAGAAGTGGCAGATCGGACCGGCCGCGATGTACTTCTGGCTCGGCAAGCTGTGGACGGTTGGCTTCTTGCTACAGCACTGGTGGTCGTACGCCGGCGACTCGAGTCGCGACGACGTGTCGCAGACCGACCTGCAGTACGTGGCGCGCCGCCAACTCGGGAACGGCTGGTCCCTCGGGATGGGCCCTACGGTGACGGTCGACTGGGAGGCCGACAGTGACAACACCTGGACCGTTCCGATCGGACTGGGTGTGACGAAGACTTTTCGTTGGGGTGGCGTACCGATCAAGGCGCGATTCGAGCCGCAGTACTCCATCGTGCGCCCGGATGACTTCGGGGCGGTGTGGAACTTCCGAATCCAGATAGCCCCGGTCATTCCGAGTCCATTCGGGAAGACATAGGCGCCAGGAGGCGGGGCAAGAGCCCGAGAATGAAGCGTCGATGGATCGAGCTCACGGCTGCGAAACGCCGCCCGTCAGTCCATGGGTCGCAGGAACCGCAAGCGAGACTACAGCACAGCAAACGAAACAAGTTTCAATAGCGAAAGGAGTGAAACATGAGACTCAAAGGCTCTTGTCTTTCGGTCTTTGTCGCCGGGGCACTCATTGCAGCCCCTTCGATGGCGGCGGAGATCATCCACGACGCAGAGCACTACATCTTGGCGGCCCAACACGGGGAAAAGTGGGCCACCGAAGATAAGGCGCTCGATGCCAAGCTGGCCGCGCTCGAGAAGAAGTTCGGGACCAAACCGAACATCATCCACATCATGTGGGACGACACAGCGGTCGGCGAGATCGGCATTCCCGCAATCCAGAAGGTCCGCGGATTCGAGACACCGAACATGAACGAGATGGCAGAAAAGGGTGCGAACTTCATGCGGATGTACACGGAGCCGTCCTGCACACCAACTCGCGCCGCCCTCCAGACGGGCCGCTACGCGGTACGCAGCGGCATGCACACCGTGAGCTTCCCGGTGGAGTACTCGGGCATCGACGAGGATGAGGTACTGATTCCCGAAGTGCTCGGCGAGGCGGGATACGCGACGGCCTTCTTCGGCAAATGGCATCTCGGCGACACGGAGCCCAGCTACGCCCACAACCAGGGTTATGACGAGGCCTTCTTCACCCCGTACAATCAGGTTCCGAGCATGTGGGTTCGCGAAGCCGAGTCCGCCAATATCATCACGGGATTGTTCCCGGAGATGTACGGCAAGGATCCGTACGATATCGACGACTCGTGGCAGCCGCGCGGCTCTGTCTGGACCCTCGAGGGCACCAAGGGCGGCGAGACGAAGGAGTGGGGTCCACCGCCGACGGTGACCAACTACTGGGACATCGAGACGGAGGCCATGCGACGCACCCTGGAGTTCGTAAAGCGCAACGCCGAAGCGAAGAAGCCTTTCTTCATCGCGTACCAGCCGATCGCGACCAGCTTTTTTCCCGACCCGCGCAAGCCCGTCAAACTGACTGCCAACAAGAACGTGCTTCCCGAGGCGCTCGTCAAGATCGACGCTTTCGTTGGCGACCTGAAGGCGCAACTCGTCGAGCTCGGCATCGCCGAAAACACGCTGCTGATCGTGATGGCGGATAACGGCCCCTTCACCCACCACGGTCCTCGCGGCATGGTCGAGACCCTGTACCGCGGCGGCAAGGGCGACTTCACCGAGGGCGGCGTTCGCGTGCCGTGCCTCATGGAATGGCCCGGCACGATCCCTGCCGGCGAGCTCGTCGGCGACATCGTTCACGTGACCGACCTGTTCACCACCTTCGCGCGCCTAGCCGGCGCGACGGATGCGATTCCTCGCGATCGCGTCATCGACGGAGTGGATCAGACCTCGCTGCTGGTCAACGGGGATACATTCAGCCGGCGCGATTACGTGATGATCTACCAGGGTCCGAACCTGGGCGGTGCGGTGAAGGGCCGATTCAAGCGCCACTGGTTTGGTGCGCTGGCAGGTCTCTCCGGAGCGGAGTTCGTCGACCTCTACTCGGATCCGCGCGAGCGCCATCCCGAAATGATCGAGCAGTTCCACGTGAAGAGCATGTTCAATCGCCAGCGTCAGCGCCACGAGTTCTGGATCCAGAAGTACCCGAACCGCGAGGACGCAACCCGGGGGGCGGCTCTCACAGGAATCTCCAACGTTCGACCGGAAACCGAGGCGATCTACACGGCTCCAATCGACTTGGACGATCTACCGTTCGACCCGCGGGAAGTACTCGAGCACGATCTACCGTGGATCCCGAGCGATAGCTATTGACTCGAATCAGCCCCGGTCGCACTTCCGCGACCGGGGCTGAAAAGTATCCGCCCGCAGCGCGCAGTCACGGGGTGTACCAGATGGGACTGGTGTACGCCCGCTCCTGAGCCTTGAGCGGAATCTCCCGAGGCATCTCGATGCCGAACTTCACCGCATCGTAGGCGGTCCAGCGTGGGGTCGGGATCTCGATCACCCGAGCGTAGAAAAAGGCCTCGAGCTTGGGATCGAAGTCGGGATCGACCCATACACCGCCGAGCTCCGGATCGCCGATCGTATTCGTCCAGCTTGGAACGGATAGGTCGACGGTGTCACCGACCGCGGCCTTGCAGCGGCCACTCGCGTCAATGGTCCGCCCATCCGCTACCGCGACGTCGTAAACGCGCTCTCTCGGCTTACCCGCGGCGTCGAGCCAACCTTTGACGATCTGTACGCGGTCGAGATTGGCGCCCATCGGATCGCGAAGGGCGTAGAGTAGAAAGCTCGGAGCCTCGGCGCCTTCGGGACGGTTCGCCAGGTCGGAGCCCATGGGCACACCTTTCGTGTAACCGAGCCGAGCGAGATCACGGCGGCGCTCGTCGTCCTTGCTGAACTCCCATCCGCCGAAGAAGCGGACCCGCATGCGCGGACCGGTCGTGGCGTAGGCTTCGCGGCGTTCCATCGCGTCGAAGATCGCTCCGCGGGTGTTGGACTCGGCCCAGACCGCGGTCAGGCCGCCGGTGATGTAGCGCCAGCTACGGTAGGAGACGCCGGATTGCTCGTTCGCCTTGGCGAGGTGGTTCGATCGACGCGGATTGGGCTCGTAGGCGGTGAACTTGCCGAAGAAGTTGTCGTTGTCGGGGGCCGTCAGGCCGGTGTGGGTATCGCTGGCCCCGACCAGGCCGAACTTGTACGGGTTCACCCCGAGCTGCGCTTCCAGCTCGAGCCCGCGGAGCAGGCCCGAGCGGGCGTACTCGCCGGGAAGCATGTCGTCGGTCTTGGCCTCGCTCGCGTCTAGGTTGCCCCAGTCCCAGTTCTCGAAGTCGGCGAACTCGTCCTCGGAGGACAACATCGGGTGGGCCTCGCCATCTCCCTTGATCTGGGTGATCTCGTAGAGCCGCTCCCACTTTTGGCGAGTCGCCGCATATTCCGCATCGAGTGGCGCGCCGTCATCGAAATCGTCTCGCAAGGCAAACATCCATCCGTTGGAGAGGTTGCCGTTGTGGGGAATCGCGAGGACGTCACCCCCCGTCTTGTCCTCATAGCTCTGCAGCCACGTCCACAGATCGCGGGGGTTCGGCGAACCGATCGGCGGGGTCGTCGTGTATGGGACGATGCGCCCTGCCCGCTCGGGACCGTCGCGGAAGATCACGTTGCGGTGGAGGTTGTTGCCCTTCACCAGCGACGTCCATTCGAAGGCGATGAAGGTGGTGAAGTTGCCCGGTTGGTTGAACGCCTCGGCGGCGGCGATGATGTCGTCCCAGACGCGCGTGTAGGCCGGATTGCCGGGTTGGTAGTTGAGGGCGGGGTCGAGACTGCCTTGGGAGAACTGGCGAGTGAGCTCGACGGCAGCCACTTGCGCTTCCCTACCACCAGCGCTGAACGCCTCGTGGAACTTCCTGCCCGATTCGTTCGCCAGGATTTCGGGGGTGCCGCGGATGATGTCGGTGATCGCACCCATCCCATCGGAGTGATCGGTGATCATGTAGAAATCGAGACCGCGGCTCAGCTTGACCGGCTGTCCCGTGTTGGAAGTCAC
>JANQHZ010000919.1 GCA_028282445.1 Candidatus Binatia bacterium
TCAAAAGATAGCTGACAGAACGGCTTCGTCGCCACCCCTTGCGCATCGCCGGATCGTGCCTAGGTTTACCGCCGTCAGAACGACCAAACCAAAGAAAATACGGCATTTCTGGGAGCGAATATGGATTTCAACAAACTCACCGAACGATCGCGGGATGCGATTCGCGAAGCGCAATCGGTCGCGTCGCGTGCGCAACAGCAGGGCGTCGATGTCGAGCACTTGATGACCGCGCTTCTCGCCCAGAGCGAGGGAATCGCGCGGCCCGTGCTGGAAGCGGCGGGAGCGAACGTCGCCGCGCTGCAGGATGCGTTTCAAAAAGAGATCGACCGACTCCCCAAGGTGACCGGCGCCGCCGCCGGTCCCGACCAGGTGTTCGTAACTCCACGGTTGAACACCTTACTCGCCGCGGCCGAGAAAGAAGCCGAGCAACTCAAAGACGAGTACATCAGCGTCGAGCATTTCGTACTGGCCGCGACCGACGATCAGGGCGCCACCGGTAAGTTACTGCGCGAGCAAGGCGTGCAGCGTCAGCAAGTAATGGAAGCGCTGCAGAAAGTCCGCGGCAGTCAGCGAGTGACGTCGCAGAATCCCGAGGGAACCTACCAGTCACTCGAGAAGTACGGCCGTGACCTCACCGCACAGGCGGCACAGGACAAACTGGATCCGGTGATCGGCCGCGACGAGGAGATCCGCCGCGTCGTGCAGGTTCTGTCGCGACGCACCAAGAACAACCCAGTCCTCATCGGCGAGCCGGGCGTCGGCAAGACGGCGATCGTCGAAGGACTCGCCCAGCGCATCGTCGCCAAGGACGTCCCCGAAGGCCTCAAGGACCGCCGCCTGGTCGCACTCGACATGGGCGCGCTGGTCGCCGGCGCGAAGTTTCGCGGCGAGTTCGAAGAACGCCTCAAGGCGGTGCTCAAAGAGGTGCAGGAGTCGTCCGGCGAGGTGATCCTCTTCATCGACGAGCTACACACTGTCGTCGGCGCCGGCGCCGCCGAGGGCGCGATGGACGCCGGCAACCTGCTCAAGCCGATGCTGGCGCGCGGCGAGCTACACTGCGTCGGCGCGACCACTCTCGACGAATATCGCAAGTACATCGAAAAGGACGCTGCGCTCGAGCGACGGTTCCAGCCGGTGATGGTGGATCAGCCGAGCGTCGAGGATACCATCTCGATCCTGCGCGGGCTGCGCGATCGCTATGAGGTCCACCACGGCGTTCGCATCAAGGACAGCGCGATGGTGACCGCGGCGGTTCTGTCGAACCGTTACATCACCGATCGTTTCCTGCCCGACAAGGCGATCGACCTGGTCGACGAGGCAGCGGCGAAGCTACGCACCGAGATCGACTCGATGCCGGCCGAGCTCGACGAGGTCTCGCGCCGCGTCATGCAGCTCGAGATCGAGCGCGAAGCGCTCAAGAAGGAGACCGACGAGGGCTCCAAGGACCGCCTGGTCAAACTCGAGAAGGAGCTCGCCGAGCAACAGGAGCAAGCCAACGCCCTGCGCGCTCGCTGGCAACAGGAAAAGAACAGCATCGGCGACCTCCGTACTCTGCGCGAAGAGATCGACGCGACCAAGCGCGAGATCGAAAAGGCCGAGCGCGAGTACGATCTCAACCGCGCCGCCGAGCTCAAGTACGGCAAGCTGACCGAGCTCGAAAAGAAGCTCGAGGAAGGCGAGGACGCGTTCTCCGATCAGGAAGGCCAGGCTCGCCTGATGAAGGAGGAGGTCGACGAGGAAGATATCGCCGACGTCGTCGCGCGCTGGACCAAGATCCCGGTTTCGCGCCTACTCCAAGGCGAGGTCGAGAAGCTTCTCAACCTGAAAGAGCACTTGCACAAGCGAGTCGTCGGTCAGGACGAAGCGCTGCAGGCGGTGTCGGATGCGGTCATTCGATCCCGCTCCGGCCTCAGCGATCCGCATCGCCCGCTCGGCTCGTTCATTTTTCTCGGCCCGACCGGCGTCGGCAAGACCGAGGTCGCTCGCGCCCTGGCCGAGTTCCTCTTCGACGACGAGCAATCGATGATCCGTATCGACATGTCCGAGTACATGGAAAAGCACGCCGTCGCCCGCCTGATCGGCGCACCTCCGGGATACGTCGGGTACGACGAGGGCGGACAGCTGACCGAGGCGGTCCGACGCCGCCCCTACAGCGTCATCCTCTTCGACGAGATCGAGAAGGCGCATCCGGACGTCTTCAACATCCTGCTGCAACTGCTCGACGACGGTCGGTTGACCGATTCGCACGGGCATACCGTCGACTTCAAGAATACGGTGGTCATCATGACGTCGAACGTCGGCAGCCAGTCGATCCTCGACAGCCGCGGCGGCGACAGCGAAGAAGGCTACACTCAGATGCGCGAGGACGTCCTCGGAGCGCTGCGGCAACACTTCCGCCCCGAGTTCATCAACCGCATCGACGAGGTCGTCGTTTTCCACGCCTTGAGCCGGGAACAGCTCAAGTCGATCGTCGACATCCAGCTCGCTCGCCTGCGACAGCGTCTCACCGATCGCAAGATCGAGATCACACTCACCGACGCGGCGCTCGAGCACTTCGCCGCCGCGGGTTACGACCCGGTGTACGGCGCACGACCGCTCAAGCGGCTACTGCAGCGCGAGCTCGAGACGGTACTGGGCCGACGCATCCTGGCCGGCGAGGTCAAGGAAAACAGCCGCGTGACCGTCGATTGCCAGGACGGCGAGCTGACCTTCGAGAGCCACGCCGTTCCGCGAGCGGCCTAGACGAGCGGTACCGGTCGGGAGCGCCAAGCTCCCGACCGCCCGGCGTTCCTTCTTCTATCCGCCGACTTCCGGCCGGCTCGCGATATCGGCAATCATCGCAACCGACGGCATCGTGAGCGCCGGAAATTGCCGCCGGTAGGCGGCGTATCGCCGCAAGACTCGGTCGACGTAGCGCACGACGCTCGGCCCCTGCGCGAAGCCGTGGCGCAGTCTTTTGTAGACACCCGGCTGGTCGAGAACGCGCACGACCGATGACAGCGAGTCGTCCCAGCTTCGCTCGGGGAGACCGAGCTCGCGTGCCAGCGCCTGGGCATCGCGCAAGTGCCCGGGCCCCATGTTGTAGGCCGCCAACATCAATGCGCGCTGGTCGCGCGGCGTCGAAGCCGGAAAGGCCGACCGCATCGCCGACAGATAGCGCACCCCGGCACGGATGTTGGAGTCGGGGTCGCTGTAGGGAAAGACGCCGACCTCGCGCGCCGCCACCTCTTTGACCTGCATCAGGCCGAAGGCGCCGGCCGGGCTCATCGCGTTCGGCCGGAAGGCCGACTCCTCCGAGATGACCGCGGCGACGAAGCGCCAATCGATGCTCTCGTCCATCGCGTGTCGACCGATCGAATCGGCAAAGAGCGCGAGCCGCTCGAGCCGGAGGTCGCGTACGTCTTCCACCTCCGCCGGCGAGGGCGAGGTTCCCGGCGGCGGCACGACCGTGCCGTCGACCTCGATTCGCCAGCCGTCGACCGACACCTCCCATTCGGGTTCGTCGAGATCGTCGCCGGCGGTGACGCGCGGCGCGCCGAGACCGGCTGCGCCGGCGTCGACATAACGCGAACCCAAAGTCGCCAGCGATAGAAGCGCGACCAAGCCGAGCAGGGGCCGCGTCGCGCGCTCGAGCATGTTTGACATCTTACCTGGGTTTCTCTAGCTGTCCGTTTGGAGATGAGCGCAACCGATGTGAACCAAGCTTCTCCGCAGGGCGTGCGAACCAGAGACCGGATCCTGACCACGGCGGCGCGTCTGTTTTCCAAGCAAGGCTACGAGCATACACCACTTTCGCACGTAGCGCGCGAGGCCGAGGTCAGCAAGGCGCTGATCCTCTGGCACTTCGACTCGAAGGAAGAGCTCTTTCGCGCTGCGCTCGGTCGGACTCTCGAACCCTACGTCATCGATGTCGGCGATATCGGCAGTCTCCCAGCGGCCGAGCAGATCGAGAAGCTGATCGACCTTTACACCAAGTTCGTCCGAACCCACGGCTACTCGGTGCGCTTTATCGTCGACCTGATGGTCCGCTCGTCCGGCCCCGACGAGGTACGCAGCCACGTGCACGAGCTCTACGGGCTGTTCCGAGAGCTGCTGACCACGGCGATCGAGCGCGGTCGCGACGGCGGTCAGTTCCGCTCCGAAACCCGCCCCGATCTCGACGCGGCACTCATCGTCACCGCACTCGACGGCATCCTAATGGAGCGTTTTCTGGACGAAAAAGAGCCGCCGACCTCCGACGACGAGCTGCTCGAGCACCTCAAGAAGACGACGCTCGACCGCCTGCGGAAGAGTTCCCCCCTTTGAAAAAGGGGGGTCCGGGGGGATTTTGAGATGGATCCCTTCCGGAAAATCCCCCTCAGTCCCCCTTTTTCAAAGGGGGAGGTCGAGGGAATACAACGGCGTTCTAAGGAGAGACCGTTTTTTGCTTGATCGGGTACGGTGAACTACCTATACTCCCCGCCCGGTGGGCAACCACCCCCGCGGGGTGCCCGAAAGGGCACCCCGCGCCGGCTCCTCCGGCCTCCACCACACCACCACTGAACGAGGGGCCACTCCACAACCCGTCCCAACAA
>JANQHZ010000928.1 GCA_028282445.1 Candidatus Binatia bacterium
TTCGTCGCCTGGGTGGTGGCGAACGTCATGTACCGCATGCGGGTGATCGGGCTGGAGAACATTCCCGAAGACGGCCCGGCGCTGCTCGTCTGCAACCACGTGAGCTTCGTCGACTGGCTCATCATCGCCAGTGCCTGCGATCGACCGCCGCGCTTCGTGATGTACCACGGCTTCGTCGATACACCGTTCGTCGGCTGGATTTTCCGCGACGCCAAGGTGATTCCGATCGCGCCCGCGCACGAATCGCAGGGGACGCTCGACTCGGCATTCGACCGTATCGCGGCTGAGTTGGAGGACGGCAATGTGGTCTGCATCTTCCCCGAGGGCAAGCTGACTTCCGATGGGGAGTTGAATCCCTTCCGCAGCGGAGTCGAGCGCATCCTCGCTCGCACTCCCGTTCCCGTCGTGCCGATGGGGTTGAAAGGAATGTGGGGCAGCTATTTCTCACGCAAGGATGGAGCGGCCTTGAAGCGTCCGTTCCGCCGCGTCTGGTCGCGGGTCTCGTTGGTCATCGGACCGGCGCTGGCGCCGGACGAAGCCGACGCGGAGACGTTATCGCGTCGGGTCGCGCGTCTCGCCGAGATGGCGCCGCCGCCGAGCAGGGCGTTGGCGACCGAAGCCCGCCCGGGCGGCTGAGCGGGGCGCCGGAACTGCTGGTAGCGGAGGCGGGTAGGGCGATCCTCCGCAGACGCGTCCCGCGCTGTGCATCGGGCTATTCGAGATCGACTCGGCGTCGCGTTTTCTTGGTCTCGGATCGTTGACGCTTATCGGAGAGTCGTTTTTCCTTCACCGAACGCGACGGCCGGCTCGGCACGCGACGGCGGGGGCGAGAGACCGCCTCAGCCAGCACGCTTCGCAACCGCTCGAGAGCTTCTTCTCGGTTGCGTGAGCGATCGCGGTGCCGGTCGCAGTGGATCACCAGCACGCCGTTCTTGGTGAGACGGCTGCCGAGCTTTTCGAGCGCTCGCTGACGCGCGCCGAACGGGATCGAGCCGCTGGCCGCGAGATCGAAGCGCAGCACGACCTTGGTCTCGACCTTGTTGACGTTCTGTCCGCCCGGACCGCTCGAGCGGGCGAATGAGAAATCGATCTCGTCGAGCGGGATCGCGACATCGCGGTTGATTTCCAGCTGTTCCATGAGACCGGCCACAAAGCCACGTAGCCGAAGATGCTACCACGCCTTTTCACGAACGTTGAGACGGCAAGCTTGCCCTTGGCGAATGGGCGCGTGAGAGTGCGACGGTTTGCGTCCCGACACTGCCCCGATGACCCGTTCCGAGCGTACATACTACGTCGTATTCGCCCTCTACAATCTGTCGTGGTCGGCGGTCGGCGCGATCTATCCGCTCTTCCTGTTGGCGCGAGGGATGGATCTGTTTCAGATCAATGCGATTCTGGCGGTGTACTTGTTTGCGAACTTCGCGTTCGAGGTACCGACCGGCGCGGTGGCGGATGTGTTCGGTCGGAAGGTGTCTTTCCTGCTCAGCTGTCTGGTTCGGGCGATCGCCTTCGCGATCTACTTTTGGTCCGATAGCTTCGCGGAATTCGTCTTCGCCGAGCTGGTCGACGCTCTCGGCTCGACATTGGCGAGCGGTGCGCTCGAGGCTTGGGCCATCGACGGTATGCGCGAGGAAGGGGATCGCAGCCCGGCGGATCGAATCTTCTCGCGTGGTCGAATGGTCTCGCACGCCGCGATGATCGCCAGCGGACTCGCCGGCGGATACATCGCGCAGGCCGATATCGCCTATCCGTGGCTGGTCGGCGTTTTGGGTTTTGTATTGACAGCGGTTGTCGCGGCGTGGCGGATGCGCCGCGATCGACCGGCCGGTCCGGTTTGGGTGGAGTCGTCGCGCCTGCGTGATCGCTTCAACCCGATACCGGTACTGCGATCGCAGATCGTCGGTGGTCTGTTGACGGTGGCACGTCATCGAACCCTACGCTTCCTGTGCGTTCTGACCGCGCTGCTCTCGTTCGCCTACATGCCGGCGATCCAGCTGTGGCCGGCCCGGATGACCTCGCTGTCGGGGGAAGGCACCTGGCTGATGGGCTGGATTTGGGCGGTGCTCAACCTCGCGGCCATCGCTGGAAGCTGGGCGCAGCCGCGATTGTTGGAGTACACCTGCCGATCGCGTGCTGCCGTCTTGCTGACGGCGTTTCGTGCTGTCTCGCTTGCGCTCGCGGCGCTCTCCGGCGGCTTCGGCAAGACTCTTGCCGGATTGATCGGCAATTCGATCGGTACGAGCGCCAGCGACCCTTTGCTGGGGGCGTGGATGAACGAACACGCCGATAGTCGACAGCGGGCGACCGTCCTGTCGATTCAAGCGATGTCGTTCATGCTGGGCGGCGCCGCCGGTCTGATGACTCTCGGACTCACCGCCCGTACTGCCGGGATCCCGGTCGCGTGGGCCGGTTGCGCCCTGGTCCTCTTCGGCTGTGTCGGTCTGCTGGCGTGGATGGGGGCGGATGCGGATCCCGCGGCGGCGGGGCCGCGAACGACCGCAGCGACGCAAGCTTCGTAGACCTGCCCTTGGCGAGTCTGGCGCGCCGCAAGGCCACGCTCTACTATCTGAATGGATGAGTGGTGCTCCGCATTCCGAGAATCGCTTTGCGGGCGAGCTTGCCGTTCGCGGGCTGGCGCGTCCGCTGCGTGATCGCCTGGCGACGCTACAAATCAACGTCGGCAAGCTGTGTAACCAGGCCTGTCACCACTGCCACGTCGAGGCGGGTCCCAAGCGGAGTGAGATCATGACCCGCCAGACGTTCGAGCGCATCGACGAGCTCTTGGAACGCAGCCCGTCAGTCGAGCTGGTCGATCTCACCGGCGGTGCGCCCGAGCTCAATCCCGATTTTCGGTGGTTCGTCGGGCGGCTGCGTAGCCGTGGCTTGCGCGTGACGGTGCGCTGCAACCTGACCGTGCTCTTCGTCGAAGGGCAGTCCGACCTTCCGCACTTCTACCGCGACCATCAGGTCGAGCTGGTTTGCTCGCTGCCGTGTTACACGGCGGAGAACGTCGATCGCCAGCGCGGCCGGGGCGTGTTCGACGAGAGTATCGAGGCGTTGCGCGTCCTGAACCGCCACGGCTACGGGCGGGCCGGCTCGCCGCTCGTTCTCGACCTCGTTTACAACCCAGGGGGCGCGTTCTTGCCGCCGCCGCAGCTGGAGCTCGAAGCGCGCTATCGCAGCGAGTTGCGTGAGCTCTTCGGGATCGAGTTCGGCCGGCTACTCACGATCACCAACATGCCGATCAAGCGTTTCGCCGAGCAGTTGCATCGATGGAACGAGTACGACTCCTACCTCGATCTGCTCAGCGAGAGCTTCAACCCGGCGGCGGCCGAACAGGTCATGTGTCGCTCGTTGATCAGTGTCGGCTGGGACGGCAAGCTATACGACTGCGACTTCAATCAAATGCTCGAGATCGCCGCAGGCGGAGACTCGCGCGCACGGTCGTTGTGGGACATCGACAGCTTCGCGGAGCTGGTGGGCCGAGAGATTGCGATCGACACGCATTGCCTCGGTTGTACCGCGGGCGCCGGCTCGAGCTGCGGCGGCGAGCTGACCTCGAGGGCGTAGGGCCGGGCGCCTCAGGCGGTGCGACGGGTGTCGCGCCTGGTCGTCCGGCTGCGCTCGAGCGGGATCCAGATGCGAAATTCAGACCCCTTTCCCACCTCGCTCTCGAGTGCGATGGTGCCGCCGAGCACCGCGAGCAGGCGTTGCACGATATGCAGCCCGAGACCGGCGCCTCGCTGCCCCCGGGCCGAATCTCCTTGCTCGAATGCATCGAAGATCGACTGGCGCTGGTCGGGTGGAATGCCCGGCCCGGTGTCGGTGACGGCCAGCTCGATCCCGTCGCCGACATCGCGCGCCGAGATCCTGACTGATCCCTGTTCGGTAAACTTCATCGCATTGGTGACGAGATTCTTGATGATCACACGTAGCTTGACTGCGTCGGTCATCGGCTTGGCGATCGCGCCGGGCAGGTCTCGGGTCAGCTGGACGTCCTTGTTGTGGATCAACACCGAGGTTTC
>JANQHZ010000947.1 GCA_028282445.1 Candidatus Binatia bacterium
TTCCAATTGCGTGGCCGTACTTGCGGATCGCATCTCCGGCCAGGATCGGCTCACTCGCCACCTTGTGCCCGATCGGAATGGCTGTCTTGGCTATGACCGCGCGGCCATCGGCCCAGCGCACGGTGCCCCCGGCCGCTACCGCCTTGAATACGATCACCACGTTGTCAATCCGATCGATTCGAATCGCGTTGGTAGTGAGAATGTCGCGGTTCATGTTGGAATCCTCTCTGCAGGGCTGGGCACGAGGCCTTGCCCTGCGTGGCTGTGCTCTTCTGCCAGTGAGGAATACAGATCCCGATACTGTGTTGCATCGCGCCGGGTGCGCCGTGACTTCGCATTTCGTGCGCTACGGTTCGTGCGCTAGGCTGTCGTCCATGCGCTATCAGCCGCTTGGTTTGCCGCCCAAGGTCGAGGGCCGTCTTCACATCGAAGACTTTGCGGACCCGTTTTGGGGCCAGTTCATCGAGCGCCATGCGCACAGTTTTGTCGAAGCACATCTCTTGGTACGCGGCACCGCGGTTGTCGTAGTGAACGACAGGAGAATCGACCTCGGGGTCGGCTCCTTGCTTTGGATCCCTCCTCGCACCGAGCATATGACGGTCGAGAACTCGATGACGCTACGGCGCTGGACCCTCTGCATGCGCGTTGCAGCGGTCCGGCGGATCCTGAAACGCGACGAGTCCGCCCGTCTCCTGTCACCGTGCGACGGTATCCGCTTCGCCCAGCTCGGCCGGGCGGAGCTACAATCACTTGTCAGGGTGATCTCAGACGTAGCCGCGCAGACGAGGCGGGGCGAGTCCGTTGCCAACGCGGGCCTCGGGTACGCGCTTGCGCGGACCGTTCTCGCCTTTCGGGAAGCTGGTGCCGGCCGCGAGCTCGTCTCCCTGCACCCGGCCGTGGCGCGTGCCCTCGCCCTCCTCACCGGCAACGGACTTTTGCTCGACCGTGACGAGCTTGCGGCGCGCTGTGGGGTGAGCGCTACGCACCTCAGCCGTCTGTTCGTTCAGGAGCTTGGCCAATCGCTCAGGGACGTGCGCAACCGGAAGCGGCTGGCAAGATTCGGGGAGCTGATGTCCTCCGGCTCATGCGATTCGCTCACCGACGCAGCTCTCGAGGCCGGCTTTGGTAGCTATTCGCAGTTTCACCGCGTCTTCACCCACGTTACCGGCCGCAGCCCATCGGGCCGCTGAAACGCTCAGCCGCCGGGCAGGTGGACCTAGAAGATGGTCCAAGTGGAAGATCCAAATCCAGGTGGACCCGCAAGATGGTCCAAGTGGAGAATTCAGATCCATGTGGACCCTCAAGATGGTCCTCACAAGATGGTCCAAGCGGAAGAACCAGATCCAGAACACCCTATTGGATAATTGACATGTAGATTAATTTTTCTTACTCTAGGGGTGTGGCGAACAGGTTCGAAGATCTTGAGGTGTGGCGGTGTGCTCGCGAGATGGTGCGTCGAGTGTACGAGATCAGCGCGAAGGGCAAGTTCTCGAAAGACTTCGGCTTGCGAAACCAGATTCGGCGGGCCGCGGTGTCGATTGGGTCGAACATCGCAGAAGGGTTTGAGCGGGATGGAAGCCGTGAGTTCCTACAGTTTCTCTCCCACGCGAAGGGATCGGCAGGTGAGGTTCGCGCCCAGCTCCATTTCGCGCACGACTTGGGGTATCTCGGTGCGGATCAGTATCGGCACCTAGTGGAAGAGGTAGAGACCATCAGTCGCCAGCTTGCGGGTTTCATGCGCCGACTCCGCACCTCGACCCACCGAGGCCACAAGTTTTCAGAATACGCCTAGAGGAACCGTTCTCACGTGTTGCCGTCAGCCTGGATCTGGACCTGAAAGAAGATGGTCCAAACCCAAGATCCAGATCCAGATCCAGGACCTGGACCTTCAACCCGAGCTTCGCGAGAGCGAAGCGACACTGGATCTGGACCTGGATCTTGAACGCTCACCCGCGAAGCGGGTGAGCGGAGGGGGTGGGATTTGAACCCACGGACCCTTGCGGGTCACCGGTTTTCAAGACCGGCGCCTTCGACCGGACTCGGCCACCCCTCCGGTTGGTTGCCTTTCGCTTTGAGAGGCGAAGCTACCTAGCTTCTGTCTGGTAGCTCGATCTCGGCGCGGCTTCAATCGCTCGGCGTCGTTTCCGAAGGACTGGTTTTGGCTTAGTCTGGAGGCAGCGAGTCCGTAGGCCGTTTCGCCGCGGCCGCGGGAATATTGAACTACGAAGCGAGGAAACTATGTTCGATCTCAAGATTACCGGGGGAACCATTGTCGACGGGACCGGCGCCGAGCCTTATGTCGGCGACGTTGCGATTGCCGATGGTCGCATCGTTGCGGTTGGTCCCTCGGTCGATGGGGAGGCCGCGCGGACGATCGACGCGGCCGGCAAGCTGGTCACGCCGGGGTTCGTCGACATCCACACGCACTACGACGGTCAGGTCACCTGGGACGAGACTCTCGAGCCCTCGTCCGGTCACGGTGTCACGACGGTGGTGATGGGCAACTGCGGTGTCGGATTTGCCCCGGTGAAACCCGGTAAGGAAGAGTGGCTGATTCAGCTGATGGAGGGGGTCGAGGATATCCCGGGGACCGCACTTTCCGAGGGGATCGAGTGGAAGTGGGAGTCGTTTCCGGAGTACCTCGATGCGCTGGCCGAGCGCAGAACCTCGATCGACTTCGGTGCGCAGATCGCGCACGGTGCGGTGCGCGCCTACGTCATGGGCGAGCGCGGTGCGCGCAACGAACCCGCGACCCCGGAGGATATTCGGCGGATGCGTTCTCTGGTGAGAGAAGCGATCGATGCCGGCGCGCTGGGGGTCAGCACCAGTCGTGTGCTCGGCCACCGCGCGATGGACGGAGAGCCGGTACCGGGTACGTTCGCGGCGGAAGACGAGCTCTTCGGCCTGGGCCTTGCGCTGAAAGACGCGGGCCGCGGAGTGTTCGAGCTTGCCCCTGCCGGAGCCGACGGTCAGGACCTGGTCAACGCGCGCAAGGAGGTCGACTGGATGCGCAAGCTCTCCGCCGAGATCGGCCGACCGGTTACCTTCGCGCTGGTGCAGAACGACACCGAGCCGGACCTCTGGAAGGAGATCATGGACGAGTCGGTGGCGGCCGCCGACGAGGGCGCGCAGCTCTATCCGCAGGTCGCGGCGCGGCCGTTCGGTTTGATGATTGGCCTGCAGACGCATCACGGTTTCGCCAAGCGTCCTACCCTCGTTGCGCTCAAGGAGCGCTGCGGCTCGCTCGAGGAGCTGGTCGCCGAGCTGCGAAAGCCGGAGACCAAGGCGGCGATTCTGGCCGAGGAAGACTTGCCGCCGAACGACGCTGACATCTTCGACGGTCTCACCGCGCTTGTGCGCATGGTCCTCGACAAGCTGTACGTCCTTGGAGATCCGCCGGACTACGAGCCGGGATCGGACAAGACGGTCGCCGCGATCGCGGAGTCGCGCAAGCAGGACCCGCTCGAGTGTCTGTACGAGCTGTCGCTCGAGGACGGTGGGCGGGCGATGATGATGCTGCCGATGTTCAACTACTCGGAGGGCAGCCACGACGCGATTCGCCAGCAGATGACCCATCCCTACTCGGTGTCCGGCCTTTCCGACGGCGGCGCGCACTGCGGGATGATCTGCGACGCGTCGATCCCGACCTTCATGCTCACTCACTGGACGCGCGATCGCTCGCGCGGTGAGAAGCTCGATCTCGCCTGGGTCGTCAAGAAACAGTCGAGGGACACGGCGGAGCTGTTCGGACTGACCGACCGCGGCACTCTCGAGGTCAGCAAGAAGGCCGACGTCAACGTCATCGACTACGATCGCCTGACACTGCGCTCGGTTCGCATGGCGCACGATCTCCCGGCCGGCGGCCGGCGCCTTCTTCAGGAGGCGGAAGGCTACGACTATACGATCGTCTCGGGAGAGATCACGCGCAAGGATGGAGCGGACACCGGCGCTCGTCCGGGCCGACTGGTGCGCGGGGCTGCGTGACGCAAGCCCAATCCTTCGAGGGCCTGACGAATGGATCTTGAAGATTCTTGAAAATTCAGGATGATGAGCTCATGGCGGTAATCAAGGTGAGCTCGCAGGACGACGAGAAGGTCTGGTCCGATCTCAAGGAGATTGCGGCAGAGTCCCACCAGAGCTTGTCCGGACTCGTCACCGAGGCCCTTCGCGACTACGTGGCACG
>JANQHZ010000979.1 GCA_028282445.1 Candidatus Binatia bacterium
ACTCCGGTCGAGGCCGAACACCGCAACTTCCTGTTTCGGGCAACCCGCGCCCACGCCAACACCAACGAGAGCGTTGCCGCGTTCGTGTTGGTCGCGCTCTTCGCCGTCTACTCCGGAGCGACGCCGGCCTACGTCAACGGCTTCGCCTGGCTGTACGTCGCCGGGCGGGTTGGCCACATGCTCTGTTACTACGCCAACCTCCAGCTCGCTCGCTCTGGGTTTTTCGGTATCAGCCTGCTCGGACTGCTCGGACTCCTGGCCACCGGTTTCGCGAGTTGGCTCTGAGTCGCTTCCGTCTACTCCCCGCGTAAATCGACGCCGCGTCGTTCCGCCTTCTCCCACATGCGGATATAGGCTTCGGCCGACTTGAAGAGCGGTTCGAGATCCTCGTCGCTGACTCCGTCGGCTCGAACGTCCTGAATCAGCTCGGGCAACATTCCGATGTGCACCAGCCCCTCGGTGTTGAAGTCGAGGGTTCGGTTGCCGACGCTAGGCTGCGTGAAGGTCACGTCACCAGCAAACGAGGTGAACGGGTAGGTGATCGGGTTGGTCTGATTCGCCGAACAGCCGCTGCGATCGCCAAAACGCGGTCCGCGCGCCCCGGCGAATCCGTTGAGGTCGAATCCAAAGCCAATCGACCGGAAACCGCCGTTCTCCTCGATGCGATCCAGGCGTTCCTGGAATCCATTGTCGACGGTCGATTCCTCGCCGTCCGCATGACAGGTGCCAAAGCCGCTCTTCGAAACGCCGCCGAGCGCATAGAGCCGCCCGTCGTTGTCGAGACCGTGCGTTCCTGCCGCAGGGTAGTCGTTCTCCTCCATGATCTCGAAGACCCGCTTGTAAGCGAGGCGCGGGAAGTGATCGATCTCGAGAATCATGCCGCGCTCCATCATCTCTCGAACGAGAAATTCGCCGAGCTCGGTCAGTCCGGTCGCCTGACAATGGTTTTCCACTGCCGGGTCCCCTGGCTGCAGAATACGATCGACGAAAGGCCCCAGCGTCTCGATCGGATTGACGAAGAATCGGCTGAAATCGTTCGGCGGCGGCGCGAAGTAGTCGTCCCGCAGCTCAATCAGCCCGGGAAAGTTGGCCGGGCGCCGATCGAATACGGTCGGAACCGAAAGATCGCAATCGGTCGTGAAGTTGAGGAAGTGACTGCTCTGTAGAACGTTCCCGAGCTCGATGAAGGCCTTGTCGCCGTCGCCGGCCGAAAACCCGTTGTCGTACTTGTGGACCGGGAACAGAACGCGCACACCGCGGGCGTAGTAGTCGTCGAGTCGCTCGATCACGTCCTGCTCGTCGCAACGACGAAAGCCGACCGGAGGGGTTAGGAAGCAATCGAAGAGGTGGGAGGTTTCAATGCCTAGAACAACCGCCATCTTGCCCGACTGAATCACTTCTCGCGCCTGCTCTGGGCTGGTGACGATGCGAAACCATCCCATGCCGGGGCCGCCCTCCTGGGCATCGATGTAGTCCTGCATCGCATAGGTCTCGTCGATCTGACGGTCGACCGCGACCATGTCGTTGCACGAGTATCGGATTCGTTGGATTCCGCCGCTGCCGAGGAAATCGCAGAGAACCTTGTTACTGACCGCGTCCTGTACGACCAGCCGCAAACCACCCAGATAGGCGCGCTCCAGCCACTTGTAGTACTGGACCTGATGCGTCGAGCTGAAGGGCGCACTCGGCCATTCGGTGAAGTCCGGCCAACCGTCGGTGTTGTGGTTGAATTCCCCCAGCTCGCCGTTGAGGATCGCGGCGATAAAGTCCGTTATCTCGAAGTTGCGCCCCGCGTCGAAACCGGCCCCGAAGAAGTCCTTTCGACCGCCCTCACCGTGAAACTGCTCGCAGCTCATCAACGCGTGCTCGACTCCGAGTGCGTGATAGGGCGAGCCGTGGAAGATCCCTCCGCCTCCGAAGCCGAAGTTCGCGAAGATATGAGAGTGCGTATCGACGATGCCGTACAGCGAACCGTCGTCAAACGTCGGCGGTGAAACCTCGCCCTCGCTGTGCGTTCGCTCTTCCGGAAACTCGGCGCATCCCACGCTCGCGAGCAGCTCGACGTCGACCGCATCTTCCGATCCGCGGACCAAACCCGAGCCGCTGACATACCCTCCCGACTTGCGGTGACGAAGTCGGAACCCCGGACCGTCGTTGGCCAGGAGCTCCCACTCGGCGTCCGACTCGAAGTCGTCATCGACCAGCTCGATGTCGGATTGCAGGTCGGTCGAACGCATCAGATCGGCACCGTCCGAAACCAGATAGCCGCGGGCCGAATCGAAGAAGAGGTACACCCCGAGCCCGGACGGCTTCATGAAGAAAGGCGTCGCCTCCGCGCCGTCGGCAAACTCGAAACCGCTCGACGTCATCGCCAGACCGCGACCGTCGCTCAGCTCCTCGACCGAGAAGCAGCCGTTGGCAAACGAATAGATGCTCGCCGAGCTGTCGCCCCCGTTGTCGTCGTCGGAACACCCGATGA
>JANQHZ010000994.1 GCA_028282445.1 Candidatus Binatia bacterium
GCGGAGCCTCGACCAGTTCGTCCGCGAGCGCATCACCGTTCCTCTGGGGATGAACGATACGGCGTTCACCGTGCGTGACAGTGAGACCGACAGATTCGCCGCCAACTACACCCGGCGCGCCGACAAGACTCTTCGCCTGATCGACGACCCGCTCGGCAAGAGTCCGTGGGTCGGCGACAAGACCTTCTTCTCAGGCGGTGGCGGTATGGTGTCGACCGCGAGCGACTACCTGCGCTTCTGTCGGATGATGCAGAATGGAGGGGAGCTCGAGGGCGTCCGCGTGCTGGGGCGCAAGACGGTGGAGCTGATGACGATGAATCATCTCCCCGACGGCAAGTCGCTGCCGGAGCTGTCGACCGGGTTGTTTACCGAGGTCGAGAACGAAGGGAGCGGCTTCGGACTCGGCTTCTCGGTCAACCTCAACCCGGTGCTCGGCGGCTCGCACGGATCGGTCGGAGAATTCTCGTGGGGCGGCATGGCCAGCACCGCCTTCTGGATCGACCCGGTCGAGGACCTGGTGGTGATCTTCATGACCCAGCTGGTGCCGTCGCGCACCTTCGACTTCCGTGGCCAGCTGCGGGCGTTGATCTACTCGGCGCTGATTTGAGTTGTGAAATCGCAGAGGAACGCTGATCAACGCGGATCGGATCTCCAGAAAACCCTATCAGCGTTGATCAGCGTTCATCTGCGCTTCACCACGCGGTTGCGAATTCTTTGAAGGGCGAGTCGATCGACTGGAGGTCTTGAACGACTTCCTTCTGGACCCCGGGGCTCGGGTTGCCCGGGAATGCCATGATCAGTGAGTCGGTGAGGCCTCCGAAGCGCTGCTCGATTGCGCCTTTGAGGTCCTTGTAGGGCGCGACCGCGGCAAAGGCGTGGACGACCTCGTCGGGAACCTGCTTGGCCATTTCTTCCCATTGCCCTTTCTTGGACATCTCGTGCAGCTTCATCCCGAGGTCTTGCCATCCATGCGGCTCGAGCACCGCATGATACGTGCGGGTCGCCCCGTAGAATGCGACGCGGTAGCGGATCATCTCGATTTGCTGGGCGACTTCCTCTTCGGTCGCCCCGGTGGCGATGAAGCCTCCGCCGGAGATGTGGAAGTTTTCGCGCTTGGTGCCGGCTTTCTTCATTCCTTCGTTGAGCGCGGGCAGAGCAATCCGCTCCAGGTACTTTCTGGTCGCGAAACCGTGCAGCTTGACGCCGTCGCAAATTCGGCCGGCCATGCGGATCATCGGCGGGCGTACCGCTGCGACCGCGACGGGAACCGGGGGTAGGCCGGTTGGTTCGGGTGAGAATTCCGGGGTCATCAGCGAGAACCGGTAGTGCTCGCCTTCGAATGCAAGGGGCTCCTTCTTCTCCCAGCAGCGCCAGATGGCGCGCAGTGCCTGGACGTACTCGCGCATGCGCGGCACAGGAAGCGTCCACGGCACGCTGAAGCGCCGCTCGTTGTGGCCCTTCACCTGGGAGCCCAGTCCGAGGAAGAACCGACCGCCGGTATTGGCGTGAAGGTCCCAAGCCGTGTTGGCGACCACCATCGGCGAGCGCGGGAAGGCGACCGCGATGTTGGTTCCCAGCGTGATGCGTGACGTGTGCAGTGCCGCCACGACCAGCGGCGCGAAGGGATCGTTGGCGATCTCGGCGCTCAGCAGTAGGTCGTACCCACTGTCCTCGGCCGCCTTGGCGGCTGTTTCGACCTTTTGCCAGTTTCCGAACGGTACGTAGGCTTCGACTTGCATGGAGTCTCCTGAGGTGTGGGCGAACGTCGTTGTTTCACGATCGGCGGGGAGGGTACAACCGTCGCCGGCAATACGGGACATCCAAAGAGGTGAGGTGTTGCAGTGTAGGGGCGAGGCATCCTCCTTCGCCGAGGCTTCGGAGGACAGGCTGCCTCGCCCGGTTGCTGTTCACCGAATGTGGACGTGGGTTGAGGTTCGAAAGGTTCGGGATCCGCCGCGCGGGCGACGCATGCGTCGCCCCTACTGAAGGGGAAGCGGAGAGGGTGAGGTGTAGCAGTGTAGGGGCGAGGCATGCCTCGCCCGGTTGCTGGTCACCGAATGTGGTCGTGGGTTGAGGTTCAAAAAGTTCGGGATCCGCCGCGCGGGCGACGC
>JANQHZ010001005.1 GCA_028282445.1 Candidatus Binatia bacterium
ACCACATCGAGCAGCTGCACCGCCCACACCAAGGTGATCATCGAGAAGGTCGCGACCGTGAAGAGCGCCGCCATCGCCTGCCCGAAAACCATCAGGTAGTGGACGCTCTTGAACGGAAAGACCAGCAGTAGCGGACTCGCCAGTCCCCCCGAAGCGGCGACCGGTAGTGCCAGCAAAAAGACGTTCACAAGCACATCGGCAGCCAGCAACGGCAACGAGCGTTGGCCGCGACTGTAGTGCTGGCTCAGTCGCAGGTTGAGCACGAAGTAGGCGACGAACGATCCCTGAACGACCCACGGGATCGGCGTGACCGCCAAGAAGAACTCGTTGAAGAACAGCCAAGCCGCCAGGCCCTCGACGACGCGGACGATCAGCAAGGGCGAGGCCGCTCGTCGGATCTGTTCCGAAGACACCCGGAAATGCGCGCGCCAGCCGTCTGCAAGCATAGGCCAACCTAGCGTCTTGCAACGGGCGGCCGCAATCGCGCGGCAAGAGTGGACCGTTCGCCCAGCTGTGCAAGTGACAAGTCACCCGAAATCGAAACTCACGGGTGACGACGCCGGTCCTCCGGCGCGCCGCGGCTCGGACGCGATGCGCGCCGATTAGTCTTCGGTGCAGGGCTTGTAGTTCTCCGGCAGCATGTACAGAGCGTAGTCAGGCTGGTTGCGCGCCTTGGTGCGCTGACGCGATCCGATCTCAAAGCTCATCGACTCCCCCTCGCGAGCCTCGGTAGCCCCCAGGATCAGCCTAAAAAAGCCCTTTTCGTTGGTTCGCGTCCTGACCGTCCAGGTGTTGGGCAGGTAGAGCCGCACGAATTCATTTGCCAGCGGGCTACCGTCCGGCTGATTCATCGTACCGGTCACGTAGAGGTCGTAGGGATACATCAGCTTGATCCCATAGTTGGATACCAACAGACACTGACCGCAGGGCTTCCCCTGGAAATAGCCGTCCTGCACACCGGTTCTGCAGTCCTTCCCCTTGGCGGGGTCCTTACAACTGTTGCAGTCGAGGATGACGCCGATGGTCTTCCCGTCCCGGCCGACCACCTTGTTTTCGATAGCGGAAACGCCGCCGCCAAGAGCGAGAAGTGCCAAGATCGCCACAAACGAACGCATGCCGAGCTCCCAATCGTTGCAAGCACCGCTCGAAGCGAGAGGTGCGGTCTCAAACACTTCTATATACGGAAACCCCGAGCGCGGCTCAAACGTCGTGCGCCGAGGTTGAGCGTCGACAGCGGCCGATGCATATTTGCTCGATGGTCGACTCCGCCGCCGAAGACGCCTTGGCCCAAGCGGCCGACGCCATCCTTGCAGCGCGCCATGTCGCCGCTCTCACCGGCGCGGGGCTCTCGGTCGAGTCCGGTATCCCCCCGTTTCGGGGACCCGGCGGGTTGTGGACCAAACACGGGGAGCCGCCGCTGAACGGCTTCGAGGAGTTCCTGCGCGACCCGAAAGCCGCATGGCAGGCCAGGCTCAACCCGGTCGGACCCATGCGAGAGCTGTGGAAAACCCTGAGCAAAGCGGCCCCCAACCCCGGTCACCGGGCCTTCGTCGACCTCGAAGAGATGGGGCTTCTACGCCACCTGATCACCCAAAACGTCGACGACCTGCACCGCGCCGCCGGCTCTGCCCAACTCGCCGAGATCCACGGCAATTACACCCTCGTGCGCTGCCTATCGTGCGGCGTCCGCCGCCATCGCGACGAAATCAGCCTGGACGAGCTCCCGCCCATATGCGATGCCTGCGGCGGTATCGTCAAGAGCGACACCGTCTCGTTCGGCGAGCCGATCCCAGCCGACGTGCTCGAAACCTGTCAGCAGATCGGGAGCGAGTGCGACTGCATGATCGTGGCCGGCACATCGGCGACGGTCTACCCGGCCGCCTACTTTCCGCTCGAGGTTCGTGAGCGCGGCGGCACCTTGATCGAGGTCAATCCCCACGAGAGCGAGCTGACGCCGCTGTGCACGATCAGCTTGCGTGGGCCGGCCGGCGAGATCCTGCCGGATTTGGTTCGCCAGCTGCGGGCAAGACGCTCCAACTGACGGCCCCGATCGTGCCGCTCGAAACCGGAAGAACATCGGACGACCACCTCCTGTGGGTCGCCAATCCCTTCACCGGAGTCGTGACGTACCTCACCGATATTCACCGAAAGAGGACCGGCTTCCACCGTTCCAACGGCGAAGCTCCGACGCCGTCGGTCGACCTGACCACCCTGCGGGCACACTGCCCGTTCTGTCCAGGCAACGAGGAGCTCACGACACAGGAGTTTCTCCGGCGGCCCGACGACACCGGCTCGTCGTGGCTGATACGCGCCTTCCACAACCTTTTTCCCCGTATTCCCAGCGAATGCACCGGCGGCAAGAACGAGTCCTACGTCCTGGTCGAGACGCCAGACCACTTCCGCCAAGACGCCACCAGCCCGGATCACCTGGTCTACTCCGCGATGCTTCCGCCCGACCACTTCCGGGAAATGATCCGTGCGGCTGCCGAGCTGAGCAGCGTGCCTTTCGCCAACCCGAGCGTCGAGGCGGTGGTGATCCGCAAGAACCAGGGTCGAGAATCCGGCGCGTCGCAACCTCACCCTCATACGCAGGTGATCGGTAGCAACCGCCCGTTCGCGCCGGTCGCGCGCGAGCTCGAGGTGCTGCGAAGCGATCCAGGGATCTTCCGCCAACTGGTCGAGCTTGCCGATCGAGAAGGCTTCACCGTCGACCGTCGCAACGGCTGCTCCCTGTATTTCTCGCCGATCGGAATGTTCCCGCGCTCCTACGAAGTCGTCGACCTCGAGACCGACGGTCGCCTCGACGAGATTCCTCGCGACCGGCTCGACACCTTTGCCGACCTACTGCGCCAGGGCTTGGCAATCCTCGGCGATACCCCGATCGACTACGAGATCCACGCCGACCGCGGCATCCCCCTCCATGCCCATATCCACGCGCGGCACTTTCCTTATTCGAACATCGCGGGTACTCTCAACCTCCCGATGGGCCTGTTGCGAAGCCGGAACGCCTGACGGGAAACCAGCCATGGCCAACGACGACATCGCCAACAACATTCGAGCGATCTTCGACGAGATCCCTCGACGGCTGAGCCCACCCGCAGCAGAGGGGGTGGATGCGCTGGTCCGGTTCAACCTCACCGGCAACGCCGGCGGCACCTACTACCTGTCGATCAAGGACGGGGAAGCCAGCGTCTCGACTCGCTCGAATGGTCAGCCGCAGCTCAGCATTTCGGTCTCGGCGACCGACTTCGTTGCGCTCATCAATGGCCAGCTGAACGGCCAACTCGCGTTCCTCAACGGCAAGCTGAAGATGCTGGGGGACATGGGCCTGGCGATGAAGCTGCCCACCCTGTTCGAACGCGGCCGCGGCTGATCGGCCGCCACTCTACCGTCGCCCCTCAGGCGGCGGCGTCTCGACGCTTCTTCATGGTAGTGAAGAATTCGCCCGCTTCGCGCAGGAGCCGCTTCCGCTCGTCGCGGCTCTTCACCATCTTTTTGACCGACTTGAAGATGTAGGACGGCCGGAAGTAGTACTGCCGGTAGAATCGTTCGACGGCGTCGAAGATCTCTTCGGAGCTGAGGTTGGGGTAAGTGACCGTGCAGCGCTGATATCCCGCCTCGTCGTTATAGACCGAGTTCACCAGGAATCCTTCGTCCTGGACATAGCGAAAGAACTCGGTCCCGGGGTACGGAGACGCCAATGAAACCTGGAGAGTCTCAGGGTTCATCTCGCGAGCGAACCGGATCGACTCTTCGATCGTCTCCATCGTCTCCCCCGGCAGACCGACAATGAAGGTCCCGTGTATCAAGATGCCGATGTCGTGACAGTCGCGGGTAAAGCGTCGCGCGCGCTCGGTGCTGACACCCTTTTTGATGTTCTTCAGGATGGTGTCGCTACCCGACTCGTAGCCGATTACGAACAGTCGCAACCCCCCGTCCTTGAGCGTCTTCAGAGTGTCGCGATCGACGTTCGCACGCGAGTTGGTCGACCAGCATAGGCCCAACGGCTTCATGAGCTCGCCGATCCGGCGTGCGCGCGGGGGGTCGGCGGTAAACGTGTCGTCGTCGAAGAAGATCTCCTTCATCTCGGGGAAGAGCTTCGGCATCTCACGCACTTCTTCGATGACGTTCTCGGCGCTGCGAACTCGGTAACTGTGCCCGGTCGTCACCTGCGGCCAGAGACAGAAGGTGCAGCGCGCCGGACACCCGCGTCCGGTGTAGAGGGATACGTACGGATACTGGCAGTAGGGGCTGTTGTACTTCAGGTAGTCGAGGTCGCGATGGTATATCGGCGTGACGAAAGGCAGCGCATCCAACTCTTCATTGCCGAGCATCGGGCGATCGGGGTTGTGGTGGATGACGCCGTTCTTTCGATAGCTGATGCCAAGAATGTCGCTCCAATCGCGCTGCTCCCAGACCTCCTTGACCGGAAAGTCCATTTCCTTGCGAGTCACGAAGTCGATCGCCTCGCCTGCGCGCAAGGCCGCCTCCGGCTCCGCCGTGACGTGGCCGCCGGCGAACCCCACCACGCACTTGGGGTTGACCTCCTTCATCATCTTCGCGGTCCGGCAGTCGAGCGTGAACGAAGGAGTACTGGTGTGGAGGACGATCAAGTCGAAGTCGGTCGCCATCTTGACGACGGTTTCCTGCGACAATCCCTCCGGCGGCGCGTCGACGACTTTGCTGTCCGGAATCATCCCAGCCGGGTAACACAGCCAAGTCGGGTACCAGAAGGACCACACCTCGCGCGTCGCCTGGTAGCGAGAGCCCGCACCGCCGTCGAAGTCGTCGTAGGATGGAGGGTTGAGAAAAAGTGTTCGCATGAATCAAGCGCCTCCAGAACGCGTCGCCGCAGACACTAGCGACGGCCCCCAGAGAAGGCAAGATAGCTCGGGACATGGCGATTTGCTGGAACCCCCGCTCCCGCACCTGTATATCCGCGTCATGCACGAACGAGAGATCCAGCGCATCTTCGACGAGAGCGGCAAAGTCCGTACCGCCTTCGTCAAGCGGCACAACAAGACATTGGCACGAGTCATCGGGACCTGCGCCGATGCTCTGGCCAAGGGCAATACGCTGTTCTTTTTCGGCAACGGCGGCAGCGCCGCCGACGCTCAACACCTCGCCGCCGAATTTGTGAATCGCTACAAGTTACCACGCGCGCCTCTTCCCGCATTGGCTCTGACCACCGATTCGTCCGCGCTCACCAGCATTGCCAACGACTTCGGCTACGCACAGGTCTTCTCGAAGCAGATCGAGGCGCTGGCAAAACCGGGGGACGTCGCCTTCGCGATCTCGACCAGCGGCAACGCCGGCAACGTGATCCGCGCCGTGAATGCCTGCCGCAAGCGCGGTGTGACGGTGGTCGGCCTGACCGGAGGTAGCGGTGGCAAGCTCGCTGCCAAGTCGGACTTCCTGCTCTGCGTCGACAGCACCACCGAAACGGCGCGGATCCAGGAAACCCATATCGTCATCGGGCACACCATCTGCGAGTTGGTCGAAAACGACCTCGATCGGCGAGCGAGCGCCGGGGAGCAATGAAAAGACCGCCGAAGAAAGTCGCGCCGATCGATATGGAGCGGGTCCGCACCTACCCGCTCGAGAAACGCGCCAGCAAGGTAGCAGCAGCGGCTATCGGGAAGGTGCCGCGGCCCGGGATGAAGCTCGCCGACTTCCTCGCGGGGCTGCCCGACATTCTCGGCGCAGCCGATCTGCGGGCGGTCGCGACCGCGGTTGCCGAACGCCACCAGCGCGGACGCACCGTTGCCCTCGGAATGGGCGCGCACCCGATCAAAGTCGGGCTTAGCCCCTTGATCGTCGACATGATGAAGCGGGGAATCGTCTCGGCTGTCGCGATGAACGGCGCCTGCATCATTCACGACTTCGAGCTCGCATTTCACGGGGCCACCTCCGAAGACGTCGCCGCCGCACTCGACACAGGCGAGTTCGGCATGGCCCGAGAGACCGGCGAGTTTCTGAACCGGGCCATCGCCGATCACGACGGACGCGGCATCGGACATGCAGTCGGCCGAGCCATCCTAGACGCCCGCCTGCCTAATCGAGAGCTCAGCATCCTCGCCACCGGCGCCAGGCTCGGAGTTCCGGTCACCGTTCATGTCGCCGTCGGCACCGATATCATTCATATGCACCCCAGCGCCGACGGCGCGGCCATTGGCGCCGCCAGCCTCGACGACTTCCGCCTGCTTGCCGCGGTCGCGCAAAAGATGCACCGCGGTGTCTTCATCAATCTCGGGTCCGCGGTGATCATTCCGGAGGTGTTTCTCAAGGCCCTGAATCTCGCACGCAACACGGGCCACCAAGTCGACCGGTTGGTCACCGTAGACATGGATTTCATGCGTCACTACCGCCCTGGAGTGAATATCGTCCAAAGACCGACCCAAACCGGCGGCGTGGGTTACCGACTCACCGGACACCACGAGATCATGTTTCCATTGCTGTGCGCCTCGATCCTCGAAGAACTGGC
>JANQHZ010001149.1 GCA_028282445.1 Candidatus Binatia bacterium
TCGGCGTCGAACCCGGAGCGCCGAGACACTAGGACGACGGCTGTGATGGAGCGGAAGAAATCGAGACCGCGCACCCTGGCTGCGCAAGCGCTCGGCTGGACCGACCCGGCGATGCACAGCGTGTCGCCGCCGATCTACCCGTCGGCCTCATACGAGCGACACTCGGACGGCAGCTATCCGGGCGGCCACAGTTACAGCCGTGATCAAAACCCGACCTACGACCAGATCGAGGCGCTACTCACCGATCTCGACGGCGGCGCCGCGGCACTGCTCTTCTCGTCCGGGATGGCGGCGGCCACGACGCTCTTGGAAGTGCTCGAACCCGGTGCCCACGTAGTCGCTCCCGAGGATATGTATTGGACGATTCGGCTGTGGCTCGAGGGACTTCACGACCGGGGCCGAATCGCTCTGGACTTGGTCGATAACAGAGATCTCACTGCGCTCCGCGCTGCCTTGCATGGGCGCGGCAACGAGTTGGTGTGGATCGAGACCCCTTCGAACCCACTCTGTCGCATCTCGGATATCGCAGCGATCGCCGAAGTCGCCCACGCCGCCGGTGCGCTGGTCGTCGCGGACGGCACCGTCGCAACCCCTGCGTTGACTCGACCGCTCGAGCTCGGCGCCGATATCGTTCTCCATTCTGCGACCAAACAGCTCAACGGTCATACCGACGTGCTCGCCGGCTGCCTGGTGACGGCCCGCGAAGACGAGCTGTGGAGCAAGATCCGAACCGACCGGGGCTACCGCGGAGCGGTGCTCGGCCCGTTCGAAGCCTGGTTGCTCCAACGCGGCGTGAGGACGCTCTTCCTGCGCGTCGATGCGAGCGCCGACAACGCCATGCAAGTCGCGCGCGCGATGACGGAGAACCCGAAGGTGGAGGCAGTGCTCTACCCCGGCCTCGAGAACCATCCCGGTCACGAGCTCGCTGCTCGACAGATGGACGGCAAGTTCGGCTTCCTCCTGTCGATTCGATTGCGCGGCGGCGAAGGGGCGGCACGCGCCGTCGCCGACGGCGTGCGTGTATTTCGTCAAGCGACGTCGCTCGGCGGCGTCGAGAGTCTGATCGAGCACCGCGCATCGATCGAGGGCGGCACAACGCGGGTGCCACGAGATCTGCTGCGCCTGTCGATCGGCATCGAGGACCCGGTCGACCTGATCGACGACCTCAACACGGCAATCGACGAAGCGTAGTTCAGAGGCAATAATAGCCACCGATAAACACGGATGCTGGAACGCCGCCGGAGTCGGAGTCGATCGGCTGAACACACGAACACTAGCGCGGGCGACGCAACCTGTCCTCCGAAGCCTTGGCGTAGGAGGATGCGTCGCCCCTACGAGAGAACGGATTACCGCGACCCAATGTAGGGGCGAGGCGACCTGTCCTCCGAAGCCTTGGCGTAGGAGGATGCCTCGCCCGGTCAGTCTGGTTCGCACCAGCATCCTTGTTTTTCCGTGTTCATCTGAGGCTAGATACTCTCGAGCTCGAGCTCCGAGGACACGACGCTAATCCGGGTCGCGTGTTGGGAACGTCGACGCCAGCAGAAAGAACACCGCGCACAGGGCGTAGCCGACCGCCCACCGCCAGCCGCTCGCGAATCCGATGTCGTAGACGCCGCCCGCGGGTGTGACGCCGCCGGCGTGGATGAAGCCGAAG
>JANQHZ010001177.1 GCA_028282445.1 Candidatus Binatia bacterium
CCACTCGCTGGCGACGCGGACGATCTCCTCCTTGGTGAGATCGTACACACCCGGGAAGCCGTACTCCTCGCCTACGACCATGTCGTCGAAATACTTCACGCGCGGCATCATTCCTGATGCCGCGCGCATGGTCTAGGTGACCTTGCAGGCGGCTCTCTACTCCGGCTTTCGCCGTCGATAGAGACCGAGTGCCGCCAATAGCAGTACACTCATCAGCGGGCCGCGGTCCGGTTCGTCGCCTACCCGTCCGATCCCGCAACCGTCGTCGGAATCACCCGAAAACGCACCCACCGTAGGTGTCGGACCGGCAGAATCACAGATTTCCCTACCGACTAGAAATACCTGGGCCGTCCCCTCCACGCCGCCTGCGCGAGCGCGAAAGTTGTATGGCAGGACAACCCCTGTTTCCGGGTCGCGGGGAATAGGAAGCCCGGGTGGGACGAGCAGCATCGTGTCCGCAACCCCGGATTGAGATTGGATAGTTGCAGTCTCGACGATCAACGGCATGAATCGGCCGGCTCTCTCATCGGCTGTAAACACCACATCGATACCGTCGAGGCGACGATCTCGATCGTCAAAGACGGTCGCTCGCATCGCGATCGGGTCCGTCTCTTGGCGACCGCAGTCGGGCGAGATCACCTCGAGAACCACCGACTGCACTAACCCAGGAGCCCCGGGAACGAGCGCAAATTTCGTATCCGCGAACACACCCGGAGTTTCGGCTGTGACCGTAACAAAGCCCGGCTGCGACACGCCGGGCTGGACCTCGATCACCGCCTCGGCCACGCCATGTATCGCACGTCCACCGGCGTCGACGACGGTTCGAGTCCTCTCTGAGATCGTGTGGAGCGTTCCTACCTTCGGGGCGAAATCAAACAGCAGGCTAGCGTCATTGACCGGCTCGTTGTTTGCGTCGAAGGCGAAGGCACGGACCACTACCGGGCCGCCTACCTCGGTGTTGATCGCGTAGGGCACGGTCTCCATATAGATCGCGGCCACGCTCGAAACCTGGGCGGGCGTCGGCGTCGGTGTGACCGGAGGTGAATCGCCGCTGAACAGTGTTACCACTGCACGCCCCACTCCGCCGTCGACGACGGCAGTAATCGTGACATCACCAACAGGGCTTCCCGGCTCGACCGAGAAGACGGTCCGACCGATTCCGTTCCGCACCACCAAGCCAACCTCGAAAGCAGCCGAGGTCACTGTGTTTGGGACGAGGTTACCCACGGCTGGATCGCGATCGAAATCGATCGCGACGCCGTTCTCGGGGACTCGATTGGAGTCGAAGACGGTCGCAACGATCTCCACTTGACCGCCACGGTCGGCCGATACAAAGCGCGAAGGGAGGCCAATCGACACGGATCGAAGACCGTTCGGCGTCGGAGTCACAGTCGGTGTCGGCGCACCCGGGTACGTGGACGTAGGGCGCGCAGTGATCGCTACCGTAGGAACAGCGGGCGAATCGGGAACCACGACTACGCCGTCAACGCACCCGGTCTCGATCGGCTCGCCCTCAGGAGTCGAGCCGCCGGCATCGCGACAATCCAACAAATGCTCTGTCGCATCCGCCTCCGGCGAGACTCGGATCGAGCAAGTATACAACGTTGCATCGTCCGGGAGCGGATCCAAATTCGAGAAGGAGAACACCAGCGCCTTGAGCGAGTTGCAATCCACCCCCGGCCGGCAGAAGGACGGCCAGAAGCTGAAGAAGGTTGCTTCTCTGTCGAGCGCCGGGTTGCGCCAGCAGTCGAGCGGGCTTACGCCCTCTTCGAAGCCGATCACGTTTTCCGTACCCGCGACATCGTCGCCGTCGGTGTGCAACACAATCGAAACTTCGACTGCCTCGCCGCGACGCGCTTCGACTGAATCGACTTCGAGCGTCGCCGCCCAACCCGTCGCCAGGAGCAGCCACGCGAACAGTCCAACGACAATCCCGAGTCTCCGCATACCCCACCACTCCACGACAGTTAGATCAAAACCATAGTGATTCACGAGACTACCGTCCAGTAGAATCGCGACCGCGCCGATTTCGCCATGCCCGGCCGCAGTGTAAGCTCATCGTCCGACACCAGCCGAGTCGCAAGACGAAAGGACGACCTGTGCCGATGAAACAAATCTCGAGAGCTCGCATCGCGATCTTGGCCGCGCTCTGCCTCACGGCGCCGGTGACCGCGTCGGCGCACGGCAGCCCGGCGCGCTGGTCGGCGGAGTCGACCGATATGGGCTGCTGGCTGTCGCGCTGGCTCGGACGCACGCCGGAAGGCGGGGGCGAGCCGATGGTCGGCGTGCAGATCGTATTGGGCCGCATCGTTCCGCCACGCGGCAATCTGCCGCAGGGCGCGATCACCCAGCCCGAGCTCGACGGCGAG
>JANQHZ010001181.1 GCA_028282445.1 Candidatus Binatia bacterium
GTTCTTCTCGGCGAACAATCGATCGCTGCGTGCGATGCGGCGGACTACGACCTCGATGACGACGTTGAGGTTCACGAAGCGGTGCTGGCGGTGCGGGCAAGCTTCGACGGCTGCCCGATGCCTGTTTGCGGCAACGGAATCCTCGAGCTCGGAGAAGAGTGCGAGGGTAGCGACATCGATCTGCGGTGCTATTCCGATTGCTCGGTGTGCTGTGTCGGCGAGCAATGCCTAATCGCGAAGTGCTGTTTCGAAGATTTGATCGATGGCTTCGTTCCCTTCGATCCGGGGTGCCGCAACTGCGGCGAAGTTGGCGAGGGATGCAGCGCGACGGGTTTTGCGAGGTTGGGCTGTTGCGACGACCTCGATTGTTGGGACCTGTCGTCGCCGGATCCGCGTCTCCTCGCCGGCACGTGTTGCCGGGGGCCGGGCTCGCGGTGTGATGTCGATGGCGATTGTTGCGGCGCGAGCTCCTTTCCGTGGCCGTCGCTGCCAGACCTGTGCGTCGCCGGTCGATGTTGCGTGCAGACCGGATCGGTCTGCTGCGACTTCGACGGGCTGCGCGGTCCGTGTTGCGATCCGGCGGCTCGATGCTCCGGTCGAACTGCGGTCGAGGGTTGGCAGACGTGCTGCCTTCCCGGCGCCGATGGGGTGTGTTGCGTCGAGCGCGGTGGCCAATGCGAGCTCTTCGGCCAGAGCTTGGGACCGTGTTGCGCACCGAACGACGAATGCTCCGGACCCGGGATCGGCGGCGGTGCGACTTGTTGTGCGCCGAGCGGTGAGCCTTGTGCCGAGAGCCCGGATTGTTGCAGCGGGTCCTGCGTTCGAGCCGATGACGGATCGCCCGCGCTGTGTCAGTAGTGAATCCCGTTCGGCCGCGGCGGTGATTACGCCGCTTCGGCTACCCTGAACAGGCGCCACGGGTCGGGGACGCCCTTGAGCGTCGTCTCTCCGCGTGCCTCGAAGTGGATGCCCGAACCCGCGACGAGATCTCTCACCGTACTGGACACCAGCACCTCGCCCGGCGCGGCGGCGTCGGCAACCCGCGCCCCGATGTGCACGGCGATTCCGCCGACGTTGTCGCCCATCAGCTCGCATTCGCCGGTGTGAAGCCCGGCTCGGACTTCCAGTCCGAGAGGCAAGACCCCATTGCGTACGGCTTGCGCGCAGTGGATGGCGCGAGCCGGGCCGTCGAAAGTGGCGAGGAATCCGTCGCCCGGATTGTGGATCTCGCGACCTCGGAAGCGTTCGATCTCGCTGCGAACCAAGCTGTTGTGTCGGGTGAGTAGCTCGCGCCAGCGTTGGTCCCCAAGCTCGACGGCGCGCTCTGTCGACCCGACGATGTCGGTGAAAAGAACGGTGGCGAGTACGCGATCGGTCTCGACCTGAGGGCGGCTACCGACCAGGAAGTGTTGCATGCGATCGAGGACGGGGTGCATGTCGCCGACCCAGGGAAAGTGATCGTCCCCCGGGAGCTCGACGAGCTCGGCGTTGGGCACGTTCTCGGCGACGACTCGTCCCAACTCGACCGGTACGATCTGATCGCCGCTTCGATGGATGACGAGCGTCGGTACTTTCACCGAGCCGAGGACGTGGGCTGCGTCGACCTGGACGTTCATGCGAAGGAGCGCCTCGGCCGCGCCCGGACTGGCCGCGTAGCGTTCGAAGCGGCTCCAGAACTCGAGCGCCTGCGTATCGCCCGCCAGAGACGGGCCGGCGAGGCTTAGGAAAATTCCCGCGCGTCCCCACGACTCGCGTATCGTCGCGGCATGAACCTCGATGTCGTCGATGAACGCGTGCGGAAACGACGCAAACGAACCGGCCAAGACGATGGAGACAGCACGCTCGGGGTAGGTTGCGGCAAAGAGCAGGCACATCGGGCCGCCCTCGGACATGCCGAATAGAGCTGCCCGTTGCGAGCCGGCCGCATCCATCACGGCTCGCACGTCGTCCATACGCTCCTCGAGAGTCGCGGGATGACCCGGTCGATCGGAGAGACCCGATCCGCGCTTGTCGAAGAGAATCAGGCGGGCGAACGAGGAGATCCTCTCGAAGAAGCGCTTGGCGAGCGGGTCCTGCCACCACATCTCCACGTTCGACACGAAACCTGGAACGTACACCACGTCGATCGGACCGTCGCCAACGACCTGGTACGCGATGTGAAGATCGCCGCTGCGCGCGTAGTCCGTCTTCGGATGAGACATCGCCGCAGGCTAGCGCACTTGTAGGATGGGAACCAAGCCGTTGTCGGACATGGAAGTGTGGGCCCTATGGCGATAGTCAGAGTTCCGCAGCGGAGGAGGCACCATATGCCCGACACCTTGGATTTCGACGAGAGAGCCGCGAAGTCGCTCGAGCGTACGTACCTGACACCCGACGTCGTAGGTCAGCGCCTGCGCGTGCTCCAGGCGCTCGACCTGCGGGTCGGCGAGAGTGTGCTCGACGTCGGCGTCGGCCCTGGATTGTTGACCTTCGA
>JANQHZ010000053.1 GCA_028282445.1 Candidatus Binatia bacterium
CTCGGCATCTTCCTCTTTGCCCTCGGTCGCGTGACGCTGCGACAGGAGATGATGAACGCCCGCATCGCGGTGCGACGCGGCGTGTTGTACGCCGCCGCCGTCGGGGTGCTGACCGCTTTGGCGGCTGTGATGAGCGTGGTGACCCCCTACGCCGTCGCAGTCCTGCTCTTGCCGCTGCTCTATGTTTGGCCGCGTTTCGTCGAGCGGTTGAACCGCATCCTCTACCCGAAGCGAGCTCGTTTCCCGGAGATCCTGCGCGACATCGGCAACGAGCTCGCCGATTCGACGTCGGTCGACGCCATCCTCGACAAGCTCGCCGACGCACCGACCAGGCTGTGCGACACGACGCGCAGCGTCGCCTTCGTCGTGCCGGGCGACCGCACCCCCGACAATCACCCGCACGAGCACGTCCGTATCAGCGACGGCTCGACGCTTCCGCCCGGGCCATCGCTCGACCAGGAATCCCTGGTGCGCATCATGATCGCGACCCGCAAGACCATCCAACGCAACCAGATCGCGCTGCAGGCGCATTTCTCCGAGATCATGGAAGAGTGTTACGAGGACTTCGATCGACTCGGCGCCGACCTGCTGATCCCGATCGTCCGTCACGACCGCGCCATTGGCGGCCTGGCGATCGGACCGCGAGCGACCGGCGACGTTTACGAGTACGCCGAGGTCGAGGCATTGAAGAGCGTTGCCCAGCAAGCCGTCCAATCGATCATCCGAGTCGAAGCGATCGACCGGCTGCGTTCGCGCGAGCTCGAGTTCGCCGACCTCAAAAGATTCTTCTCGCCGCAGGTCATCGACCAGGTAATGGCGCGCGGCGGGTCGGCCGAGCTGAAGAGTCAAAGAAAAGTGGTCACGGTCTTGTTCGCCGACCTGCGCGGCTTTACGTCCTTCTCGGATTCGGTGGAGCCCGAGGAGGTGATGTCGACCCTAGCCGAATACCACGAGGCGATGGGCGGCAGGATCGCCGAGTACGCCGGCACGCTCGAACGCTTCGCTGGTGACGGCTTCATGGTGTTCTTCAACGATCCGGTGCTGCAACAAGACCACACGGCGCGCGCCGCGCGGATGGCCCTGGCGATGCGCGCCGACGTCGAGGTGTTGCGGCAGAACTGGGATCGCAAGGGCTACAAGATGCACGTCGGCATGGGCATCCACACCGGCTACGCGACCTGCGGCTTCGTCGGATACGAGGGGCGACGCGACTACGGCGTAATCGGCAATGTCACCAATCTGGCGGCGCGACTGAGCGACGCCGCCGAGGCCGGTGAGATCCTGGTCACCCAGCGTGTGCGCAGCGAGCTCGGCGCCGACTACACGACCGAGCAAGTCGGCGAGCTCGAGCTCAAGGGCTTCAGTCACGCCCAGGCGGCGTTCCGCCTGCTCAGCAACGGCGCCGCGCCGACGACGTAGCCCGGATTGTTCAGTGCTGAGGAGCGCACCCGCGGAAGTGAGTGTCTGAAGGAACTATTGCGCGTCGACCCCCGAGCGCGAGATGACCCAGTGTCGAAAATGGGCGACCTGAACAAGAAACACTTGGAGGTTGTGCCGCAAGGGGTTCCAGCGGCGCCGGCTCAAAATTCGGAGTCGAGATTTGGCGCGTTGGGGTAGGCCCGATATTTGGGTTCCCGCGCCGCAAGGGCTGCTTCTCGCTGAACGAAGTTTCTATTGATACGCTTATATACGGACTATCCGCAGAAGACCGAACGCAGCCGCGCCGAGGCCAAGTCATGGGAGGGCGTCGATGGCGGGCTCTTCGAGACCTTGCGCGACCTGAGCCGCGAGCTCGCGACCGAGCGGGGCGTTCCCGCCTACATGATCTTCGGCAACGCAACCCTGCGCGAACTCGCCCCCCTGCGCCCGACCAACCTCGAAGACTTAGCCGGAATCCGTGGCGTCGGCGAAAAGAGGCTGCAGGACGTCGGCGGCGGATTCGTCGCCGAAATCCGCAGCTACTGTGAAGAACGCCCCAGCGTAGGCACAGTGTAGTGTGATTGAACAGTAAGGTTCGCGACGCAAGAGTCCGTTTGGTAAGTTTACGTGCTAGGCGTCATGGTCATTGGCGTCCCTAAATCTCTTCGAGCCATCGACCGCAAAGAAGATCTGTTCCCTATTGAGCGCACGAAGACCTCGGTACACCGTACTGCCCAAGACTCGCTCAATCTCAATCGGCTCCAAACCCGCTGCACGGCAACACATTTCCCAAAGAGATACTAGTTCGATGGTGTCGTTCCAAGCGATCATCCGATGGACGAAGAAACTGTCTGAGTTCAAGACTCGCCTTCGTCCAAGAACGTCGAATAACCTGTCCACCCTCATCGCGATTTCGAGAATACGCCGTGGCGCCAAGAGTAGGAAAAAGGTCGGTGAGGTCATCCCCATTAGAATCCGAACGGTTAATGACGGAGCCGCTAACCCTGTAAATGGGTGAGGTGTGCCGAATATTCGAGAAGACTGTTCCAACAAAGGTGAAGCCGATAACGAGAACCCAAGTGCGGCGAGATACATGATCAGAACGAGCCCCCACACCGACGCGAACATCTGACCAATCAATCCAACCCTCTCTTCCCACCAGGTGCTGGCCCCGCGGAAGCGTAGGTAAGAAAGTGCACCCATCTGCGTCCAATAACGCCCGAGTCCATTCTGCAAAGCACCTCGCACAACCAAGGCGTCATAGAGCCAGCTTGCGAGATCGGTACCCTTCCGGTCTTGTTCCTGCGTAAGTAAATCCGCTAGAAACGCCGCCGACTCGGTGAGGCTAGCAATGTGTGCGGGACTGATCCCAGTGATCCGCAAAATCTCTGCGGTCTCGTCCCTGACACCGCCATGCACACGTTCAGCGACTACATCAGCTGCCAAGAACTCCATGAAGGACTTATGGGCAAACTTCAGAGAGTTGGGCCGTGACAGGTCCGACACGAGAATGCCGCACGCAGCGACATCGGCCATAACGGACTCGACCGGATCATCAAGACCGACAAGGCGTGAGCTTAGAGGGTCTAAGGGCTCGTCGACTCGAACGCTCCCGCCCCTTGATACCGCTTCTGGAATCGAATCCATGAGTTGTGTCACAATATCAGCGAACTCCTGAGACTCGATCTGATTTGGGAACTGGCTCGCAACCATATGAGCTGCGATTCCACGCATGAAATAGCTGCGCTCGCCTTGGTTTAGGACCATGAACTTACCGGATGCTTTCGCCTTCTCGGTCTGGCGAGTGTAGCTGTAGTCAACAAACAGTCTGGTTAGGTACGCAGATGTCAGTCGTCCTTGGTAGTCCCTGAGGTTCTCTCGTTCCCAAAGCTGGCCGACAATGTACAGGAGTGAAGGCCTCGATACGATGTCCTTGAACTTCGAATCTGAGTCCGCCAGGTCTCCGACGGATTTAGCCGTCGATTCAGACACCGGTCGTAGCGCGTCACGAATTTTCTCTGAATCGAAAAAGGCCAATCTGATTGATTCCGTGTACGGACCTGCCGCTGTACCACGGGACACGCCGAGTGCACGTTTCAAGTCCTCATTATCGAGAAAGAAGTTGGGCCTTCCCGTAATTAGGATCTTCGATCCGGGATAGCAGAGCTTCCACAGAGTTCGGAAATGATCGAGGCGCACAATGGGGCTTCCAATGAGTTCCATCTCATCAAAGCCCTCAAGGATCACGACCGCGCGTCCCGACGACACAAGCGTCATGATCGCATTGGGCTTGTATCCGTACGGCCGACACCATAACGCAACAACCTCTTCGGGTCGTAAGTTTCTTGGACTCATCCCCCGCAACTCGATCAAGATTGGAACCCGGTCTGGACAACGCCCAGCCTCCTCGATCATCTTATGCGCGAGCATCAACGCCAGAGTGCTCTTCCCTTGGCCGTATTCCCCTAGTACTGCAAGCTGACGGTCTCCGTGCTCTTCAATCCAGTCGTGGATGTAGGACTCGACGTCCGAGCGAACACGGTGATCCTCACTGTCTACTGAGAAATCCGATGTGACGTACACGTCGGCTATCGAGAAGGTTGAGTCCGGGAGTGGTGAGTGGATCCTTCTTTGGAGCTCGTCGAAGTAGTCTGTAAAGTCAACAAGCCCCTGCAACAAGGTAGCTTCGGTGAAGATATCGACCGATTGATTTCCAGCTCGAATGATCTCGGGTTCGCTATCGCGCGTCGCGATTATCCAGTGGGCTTCGGCTGGAGACTGGACCCTACGCTCGGTGCGCTGCGCTAAGACATCTAAATCGACTTCAGCGATGGTGTCATAGGGACAATGTAAGACCACGCTGGCATTTGTATGTCGATTCACCCCGATCCACACCCGCAGATCCTCGTGCCAATCTTCTAGCCTGTCGAAATAGTACTCAGAGAACTTAAGCTCGATCAGTTCGCGGGCTCGTTGGTGCCAAGCTAACGGCTCCACCGCACCATGAAGTGCAGGTTCAATCTCCCTTTCGACTCTAGTTTCTGCCTCACGAGAGGGTTCCGGAGGTTCCCGCCGGGCAATTCGTAGAATCTCCCGAATCCCCTCTTCGCTGATCGAGATGTGTTCAAACCGCGTTCGATACTGCCCCTCCGTTAACTCGCCATCCCAAGATCGATGCAGGGCCCGGATACTGAATATTCCGATGCAGACCAGGAGAAAGATCAGTATTCTATCTGCCAAGTCGACGTGGGGCGAAGGGATGTCTAATTCGAATGCTTGGTTGGCCGCTTGAACAAAAACCTCCCAAGGCGTAACACCACCTGCCAGCGCGAGAATACCAGTGAGCACAAGGGACGAAATTGCTGCTAGGCCGGCGAACGCAAACCGGGCGCGTGTCCACCGGCGCCGACGCAGCCACACAACTGCGACCCACGCGACGAGAATCACCGTTACCATATAAGCGATAAGGAAAACGTAGATCGACATCTCCCCCCCTCTAGAGGACTTATCATCCTAACGACGTGAGCGATGGAGCAGCTTATCTGAGCGAAACAGAGACTCTCAAGGGCAATCCAACGACTTCCACACTGATGGGCTCCACAGCAGACTCGCTATAGCTAACGACCCAAACGCCGACGACTAAGTGGCTAGGCTCGCACCACCGCGGTTCGGCCGTCGGCGCAAGATGCACGCTGCCGGGCACAGGACCTTCGCGGGCGCCGCCGTGCGCCGATGGCTCCTACTTACGGCCGCGCCACGATCCGTGGATCTGTTGCGCCGAACCTTTGCGCTCGACGTGCTCGACTGCACCTGATTGGGGGGCAGGTTACGGCTGCTGGCAACGATCACGCAGCCCGCGGTTATCGAGCGGATCCTGGTTCACCTGGGCCTCCCCATCAACCCCTTCACTCTCGAGCTGGTGCGCTACCCAGACAATCTTTTGGCATGCCCCTGCCCGGGCGGGTCGGCGCGCTGGCTCGTCCGCGGGCCTCCCAACGTTGGTGCCCGACCCGGCCGAGGGCTACGAATGCGCGGTGGGGCTTCACAAACCACCGCCACCGCGCAGCGCCGAGAGCGGTCGCCAGCCCGCCAACAACTGCGTCCCGATTCTGTGTCGTTACGTAGAATCTCCCACCAATACGCACTATTCGCACCGTCTCTCGCGCCGTGACCTGGCGGAGGGCTTGGACGGCTGCCAGGCTCTAATGCCGATCGATGGCGCGGTTTCGGCCGCCGATGCGACATGGCTGCGTGACCGCTTTCCGGGCCCTGCGCGCGCGACTGCCTCGATCGCCAGCGCGCGGCCGCGACTCTCATCACCTAACGTACGCGCAGCGTCCTGCGCGATGCCGGCAAGGCCCTGTGACTCGGGCAGGAACAGGTCGAGCCCCTGGTCGCCGCCGTGTCGGCCTGGCGCCGGCACGGCGAACTGGATGCGGGAAACCTCGCCGAGGCCGTTTTCGACCCGGCCAACACGGTCATCGGGCGCTGGTGCATCCTGGTCAACATGCTGCGCGGTTTCGCGGGTCCGGGCCGCTGCTCGACCAGAAGTCCCTGGTGCGGATCATGATCGCGACCCGCAAGACCATCCAAAGCAACCAGCTCGCGCTGTAAGCCCAGTTTTCCGAGATCCTGGAAGAGTGCTACCAGGACTTCGGGCGGCCAGCTCGAGCTCAAGGGCTTCAGTCACGCCCAGGCGGCGTTCCGCCTGCTCGGCAACGGCGACGCGCCAAGCGCCTGAATCGCCGGGGCGCGCTTAGACGAAGAAAGGGCCGGTCACTTCGTAGGTAACGCCTCCGGTCGGCGGGATGCCGGCGCCGCGCTGCGAGCTGAAGTACAGACAAGTTCCCGACGGGTCGAAGGCAGGCCCGGTCACTTCCGACCCCTCGTGTCCCGCGATCTGCACGAGCGGGACGATCTCCCCGGATGGCGCGAACGCGACGATCTGCATGTCGCCGCCGTCTTCGGCCACCAGAACGTCGCCCTGCGCCGAAACGGTCACATTGTCGACGCCGGTGAGAATCGGGTTCTCGGAGGTATCGTCGTCGTACAGGATCGACATACGATTCATCTCGATATCGTAGACCCAGACCAATGGGATCGGGGTCGGACCGTTCTAGAGGGCCGACACAACAGGAGAAAGTCTCTGCGAGGCATCCCATATCGCCCTTAGGCGCTGTTTTCGGCTGCAAATCCAGGATCTAAGCGGCGGATGAATTCTGCGTTGCGCGGAGACGTCCAGTTTCGCCAACCGCTTTCACCTACCGGACTATGTCAAAACCGTGGCCGGCGGCGGCCGCGGGTTCGCGCGAGGCGTGGCAGGCCGACTCGGCGTGCGGGCGCTTCGCCACAGAGTGTGCCGATCTGACGACGGCGCTTTCGTCCTCCGAGAGCCCAGCACGTCGTACAATCACTTCTCGGGTGTGAAAAACGCAACGTAAGCGCCGAATTCGAACACCCAAGCGCGACGATCTGAATCAATTCGCAGGGTTGCCACGGTCCGCCCCTGTCGATTCGACTGGACACCGGCTGATCGCCGACCTGAAGCGGCGCGAGAGCGAGCTCGTCGAGCGTGAGAGCGTGCTGTGCAAGCAAGTGGGCGAGGACCAGCGCAAGATCGCCGCACTGGAGCAGCAGGTGCATTGGCTGCGCAATTACGTGTTCGGTCGCCGCAGCGAGAAAGGTGTGCCGGAAGGTCAGCAGTCGCTGCCTTTCGAGACGGCGGCCGGCGTCGTCGAAGAGCACGCCGGCGACGAGCACGACGCCGACGGTGGCACCGAAATCGAAGTGCCCACCCACAAGCGCAAGCGCGGTGGCCGTAAGCCGCTGCCGGAGAATCTGCTGCGGGAGATCATCGAGATCGAGCTCGGCGAAGAAGATCTGCACTGCGCGGACTGCGACACCCAGAAATCGAGAATCGGCGAAGACCGTACCGAGCAGCTGGACTACCAGCCGGCGTCGTTCTTCATCCGCGAATACGTCCGACCGAAATACGCGTGCCGCAAGTGCCAGAGCGGCGTCACGCAGGCCGAGCTGCCAGCTCGCCCCATCGAAAAGGGGCGGCCAGGACCGGGGCTCCTGGCCCACGTCGTCACCAGCAAGTACTGCGACCACTTGCCGCACTACCGCCTCGAGCGAATCTTCGGCCGTCACGGGGTCGAGATCAGTCGAAGCACGCTGTCGGAATGGTGTGGCGCGGTCTCCGATCTGCTCACGCCGGTAGCTACGCAGATTGCCGCCGAGGTTCTTAGCTCCAGCTGGATCCAGAGCGACGACACCACCGTCGAGGTGCAGGACCGCAGCCGCTCCCCGGCCTATCCGAAGGGGCATATCTGGGTATATCGGGGCACGGACGGCAGTGCGTTCTACGATTTCACGTGGAAGCGGAACAGCGAGGGGCCGCTGCGGATCTTGCAGCTGTACCGCGGTCATCTGCAGGCCGATGCGGCTCCGGCCTACGACGACGTCTATGCCAAGCTGCCGATCGTCGAGGTCGGATGCTGGGCGCACGCCAGACGGCGCTTCAAGGAGGCGGTGCGCACCGCACCGAAGGAAGCCGCCCAGGTGCTGGCGCTGATCAGGGAGCTGTACGGGCTCGAGCGCAGTGCAAAGAAGAAGAGGCTCGACAACGACCAGCGCCTGCAGATGCGCCGGCGGCAATCAAAGCCGATCCTCGGCCGGATTCACGAGCACTTGAAGCAGATCACGGTCACGACGCTGCCGAAGAGCCCGCTTGGCGACGCGATCGGATACGCGCTCAGGCAGTGGGACGCGCTCTGCCGCTATACCGAGGACGGCAGTCTGAAGATCGACAACAACGGCGCCGAGAACGCGCTGCGGCCGCTGTGCCTCGGGCGCAAGAACTGGCTGTTCATCGGTTCGGAGGCGGCCGCACACCGCACGATGGTGCTGCTTACGCTGGTACAGACCTGCAAGGCGCACGAGGTCGACCCGTTCGCCTACCTGCGCGACATCATCGACCGGGTGAGCACCCACC